>NZ_SOFB01000010.1:0-38744 GCF_004402815.1 Cryobacterium sp. Hz7 | reverse complement strand
CGCGCCCAGGCGGAGCGGCTGCGGGCGGCCGAGGGCGCGGCCGGCCAGGTGCGGCGTCTCGACGCGGAGCTGGAGGTGGCGCACCGGGCCGACGCGGTCGCCGCCGGCGAGAACGCGGCGGCGGCGGTGCGCTACCAGACCCTTGTGGACCGGCGGCTGGCCGGCCACGCCGTCGAGTTGGCCTCGCACCTCGTGCCGGGGGAGCCGTGCGAGGTGTGCGGCTCGACCGCGCATCCGGCTCCCGCCACCGGCGATGAAGAACCGGTCACCGAAGCCGACATCGTGGCGGCACGGGCATGCCTGAAGCAGGCGCAGACCCGACTCGATCAGACGCACGTCGCCGCAGGCACCGTGGCCACCGATCTGGCCGAGGCCCGGGCCCGGGCCGGGGAGCGCACCATCGACGAAATCGTCGCCGAAATGGCCGCGTCCGAGGTGGCCCTCGCCGCGGCCGTGAACGCGGGCGTGCGGGCGGCAGCGCTCGGCCTCGACAAGAGCCGGCTGCGGGCCGAACTCGACGAGGCCGGCCGTGCCCTGGCAGGCCTCTGCTCCGCCCGCGATGTGGCGGCCGTGCAGCTTGCCGAGCGCCGCAGCGCCCGACAGGCCATCGACGACCGAGTGTCCGCCCAGCGCGGCGACTTCGCCTCGGTGGGCCACCGGGTCGATCGGCTGCGGGCAGAGCTGGCCTCCGCGCGGGCCCTCGGCGAGGCCCTCGACCACAGCCGTGAGCGCCGGAGCCTGCGGAACGCCGCCGGCGCATCCGTTCAGGCTCAGCTGGACCGCGAAGGTTTCGTCGACGAGCAGGACGTGGCCGCCGCCCACCAGAACGACGCCGACGTGCGGCAGCTGGAAGAGCTGATCCGCGGCCACGACGATTCGCGCGCGGCGGCGCGCTCGGTGCTGGCTGAACCGGCACTCACGGGTCTTCCCGCCGGCCTGACCGACGTCGGTCCGGCCCGGGAAACCCTGGTGACGGCGGCGGCGGAACGGGATGCGGCGCTGGCCGAACGCGGCTCCCTGGGGGAGCGGGTGGCCGTCATGACCGGCCTGGTCACGGATGCCCGCGTGCACTTCGACGCCGGCGCGGAGCTTCTGTCCACGCAGACGCAGGTTAGGGAGTTGGCGGCGGCCGTGCACGGCGACGAACCCAACACGAAACGGATGCGCCTGGAGACCTACGTTCTCGCCGCGCAGCTCGAGCAGATCATTGCAGCGGCCAACAACCGGCTACGCACCATGACCGGGGGCCGCTACACCCTCGAACACGACGACTCGGTGCAGTTCCGTGGTGGCCAGTCCGGGCTCGGGCTGATGATCCGGGACGCGCACACCGGGCGGGCCCGCCCCACCCAGTCGCTCTCCGGCGGCGAGACGTTCCTGGCGTCACTGGCCCTCGCCCTCGGGCTGGCGGAAATCGTGTCGAACCAGGCCGGCGGCATCGCCCTCGACACCCTGTTCGTCGACGAGGGCTTCGGGTCCCTCGACGGCGCCACCCTGGAAACCGCGATGAGCACCCTGGACGGCCTCCGCGCCGGCGGCCGCACCATCGGTCTGATCAGCCATGTCGACTCCATGAAGGAGCAGATCCAGGCCAAGCTGGTCATCACCGTCACCGACCAGGGCTTCAGCGAGATCGACGAGGTCCTCGTGTCGGTGTAGCCGGGCTGTGCCGGTTCGTGCCGTGCCGGCGCGGGACTAGTCCAGACCGGGCGTGGCCGAGTAGGCAGGCTGGCCGGGGCAGGTCGCGAGCACGCGCACCATGGCGTCGTGCTCGGCCGGGGCCACCCATAGGCCGTAGGTGGCCTTCACGGAGATCTGGCGGGCCACATATTCGCAGCGGAACGACTTCTCCGCGGGTAGCCAGGTGGCGGCGTCCCCGTCGCCCTTCTGCGAGTTGGAGACACCGTCGGAGGCCAGCAGGTTCAGCGGGTCGTTGGCCAGGGCGATCCGCTCTTCCCGGGTCAGTTGTGCGGCGCCGGTTTGCCAGGCGTTCGACAAAGCGACCAGATGGTCGATCTGCACGAGCATCGAGGTGGTCTCGCCGCGCTCGAACGACACCGATTCGCCCGTGTACGGCGCCAGCAGCTGGCCGCTCAAGACCCGGCAGGACGCGTCGGTCACGATCGCGGCCAGGTCGCGGGCCAGGATATCGTTGCGGGTGTCGCAGCCGTTGTCGTCCACGTCGCGCCAGGCGGAGCCGAACTCGCCGGTGCGGTCGTAGCCGGTCTTCGCGGCCTTGCCCTTGACCGGCAGGGTGGCGAGCAGGTCGGCCGCGTCGCCGGTCACCGGGGCCGCGGCCGTGGATCCGACCGGGAAGGGAACGGATGTCTCGCCCGGTGTGACGCCGGGCACGCCGACCACGATCGCCCAGACCAAAGCCAGGAGCGGCAGGACCACCATCAGGGCGGTGACGGGCCGTCGCCTGGAACGCCGGCTGCGGGTTGACGCAGGCTTGCGAGATACGTGTGGCATGGTGCTCCCAGGGTCGGCTTTCGACCCTACCGGGCGGCAATAATGACGTATGACCAAAAACTGGACCCCGCTCGCCGCCGTCTACCTGGCGCTCAGCCTCGGCGGCCTCGTGGGCACCTGGACCTTCAACCTGCTGGCGATCGTGCAGCTACGCGACTTCGTCGGTGACTGGGTGAACAGCGGTCCGGCGGTGTCGTCACTGACCGTTGACCTGCTGGTGGTGGCGGTGGCCGGCAGCATCCTGATCATCGTCGAGGCCAGGCGGATCGGGATGAAGCGGGGTTGGCTCTACGTGGTGCTCTCGGGTCTGACAGCCTTCGCCTTCACCTTCCCGCTTTTCCTCGCAATGCGGGAACGCACGCTGCAGGCGCAGCGGGTGCGGCCGGCGCCTGCCGGAGCCCGGACCCGCTAGGCGCCAGCCAGGCGGACCAGCCAGGCGGACCAGCCAGGCGGTCTCGAACCAATTCGACGGAGATTTTGCTCAAAACCGGCCCCAAACATCCGTTTCAGCCCGAAATGCTCAAAATCTCCGTCGAATTCGTTAGGCCGCACTCAGCTAGTTGGTGTCGGCGGACCGCGCCCTCGTCGAGGGGCGCTTTGCCGCCGGCTTGCGTGGTGTCTTCGCGGCGGGCTTGGCGGCCCTCTTCGACGTCGGCTTTGCCGTAGCCTGCGTGGCGGCCAGCTTCGCCTGGCGTGATTTCAACTTCGGCTTCGGCTCCGTGATCCGCAGCACCTTGCCGCCGGTGTTGAGCACATTGTGCCGCGCGCCGGCCGGCACGACCATGGCGGAGTTCTTCCTGATCTTCGTCTTGGTGCCGTCGATCCAGATCTCGCCCTTGCCCTTCTCCACCCGAAAGTACTGGTCTCGATCCGGGTGCACCTCTTTCCCCGATGTCCTCGCCCGGCTCCAGCGCCATCACGACCAGCTGCAGCCCCCGGGCGGCGTACAGCACCTGGCGGAAATTCGAGTTGCGGATGGCCGCGTCCTCGATCTTGTCGACAAAACCCGTCATGGGATCCTCCGTTGTTCCAGTGCGCGGTAGTCGCGGCGGCGGAAGTGCTCAACCGCCGCAGTCAACCCCGCTGTTTGCGCCAAAGGGTGAAGTATGCTTCACTTGTTTTCGGAGGGGAGTAATCCCCAGCGTGTGGTCGTCATTACGGTTCCGTCATCGGAGCCCGGCCACAGGGACCCGATCCGGGTTGGACCAGACCTCCAGTCGAAAAAGTGACTGGAAGGTATTCCCCATGGACGTTTCCCTCTACGCCTGGCTGGCGGTGTTCGGCATCATCGCCGTCATGCTCGCCGTCGACCTGTTCGCCCATCGCAAGGCCCATGTGATCGGAGTGCGCGAAGCCGCGATCTGGTCCGTGATCTGGGTGCTCATCGGCATCTCCTTCGGCGTCGTGATCTGGGTGACGGCCGGGGCCGAGTTCGGGCAGCAGTACTACGCGGGCTACCTGATCGAAAAGTCCCTCGCGGTCGACAACGTCTTCGTCTGGGCGATCATCTTCGCCGCTTTCGCGGTGCCGCGCCAGTACCAGCACCGGGTGCTGTTCCTCGGCGTTCTCGGTGCGCTCGTGCTGCGCGGCATCTTCATCGCCGCGGGCGCCGTGTTGATCGAGAACTTCTCCTGGATTCTCTACGTCTTCGCTGCGTTCCTGATCTTCACGGGCTACCGCATGATCCGCACCCGCAACGAGCACGCGCACCCCGAGAAATCCCAAGTGCTGCGTCTCTTCCGCCGCTTCATCCCGATGACCGAGACGTTCCACGGCCAGCGCTTACTCGTGCGCAAGAACGGCATTCTGCTCGCCACACCGCTGCTGGCGGTGCTCGTGCTCGTCGAGGTGACGGATGTCGTGTTCGCCGTGGACTCCATCCCGGCCATCTTCGCGGTCACCAGTGAACCGTTCATCGTCTTCACCGCCAACGCCTTTGCAATCCTCGGCCTCCGGGCGATGTACTTCCTGCTCGCCGACCTCATGCACCGATTCGTCTACCTGAAGATTGGTCTCTCGCTGGTGCTGATCTGGGTGGGCGTCAAGATGCTGCTGCTCGACGTCTTCTACATCCCGACGACCGTTTCCCTATCTGTGATCGCGCTGATCATCGCGGTTTCGGTCATGCTCAGCCTCCGGGCCACGCGCGGCCAGGGGCGGCGCGAGTTCGAGGCCGCTCCCGTCGGCTCGTTCCGCGAGGCCACCCCTGAGGAACTCGCCCAGATGGAGCCGGTCTGGCGCCGATCGGCCCGCACGCCCGAGCAGAAGGCACAGAATGCCGAGCAGAAGGCCGAACAGAAGGCTGAGCAGAAGAAGGTGAACGAGACCCTCCGATGACCGAGATGCTGCCCGAACCGCCGCCCGTTCCGCCGCCTGGACCGACGGATGCCCCCGGCAAGCCGTGGACGTTCCTCACCCACCACGCGCACCTGCTCCTGGCTATCGCGGGGAACCCCGATGCGCGGGTGCAGGAGCTCGCCGACACGGTGGGGGTGTCAACCCGGGCGGCGCTGAGCATCATGGCGGACCTGGTCACGGCCGGCTACATCCGCCGCGAACGGGTGGGGCGGCGCAATCACTACAGCATCGAGCGGAACCGGCCGTTCCGGCATCCGTCGACCGCGGCGCACAGCGTCGACGAGATGATCGCCGCGTTCAGCACATTCGCGCCGCCAACGCGATCGATCTGACCGCGACAGCGGATCAGGCCACGGGTTCGGTCGTCAAAACCTGTGGCCGGAGGCGGCTCGCGGCGATTGCGGCCGCGGCGAGACCGGTGATGAAGGTCGCGATGCCGAGCACGTAGAAGATCACGGTCACGTAGCCGCCCGGCTGGGCCGGTTCGAGGAAGGGATAGGTGTAGAAGCCGGTCAGGGTGCCCCGCACCACGGCGTAAGCCACCCAAGCCAGCGGGTAGATCAGGGCAACACCGAGGCGCTTCCAGGCCAGGGCCGGGCGCCCCGGCGAGAGGATCCAGTCCAGCGCGATGAAGATCGGCGCCCAGACGTGCAACACCTCGTTGGGCCAGCCGACACCGATGAAGCCATCGGAGACGACGTTGCGCAGCAGCGCGTTGTAGACGACCCCGGTGACGACCGCGTAGGTGAGTACCGACATTCGCACCACGGTGAGGAGTTGGGAATCCGTGCTTCGGCGAAGGGCGAGGGAACCTCCCACGAGCAGCACGACCACGTTCATCAGGCTCGACTGGATGGTGAAGTAGCCGAAATACTCGGTCGCCACGAAGGCGTCGTTCCAGAGCTGGTCGGTGATCTGCGTAATGATGCTCGCGAGGAGTAGCAGTCCCATGCCGATCCGCAGCAGACCGGAAAGCTGCCGGAAGGTGGAGGGCGATGCTGAGTCGGAGCCCACCGGAGAGATCGCTGTTGAAGTCACTGGAAAAGAATAGTGCGGACGAGCTGGGGATTTAGCAAGGCAGGCCGCTTGCCCGGAAGGGGGTCAGCAGCAGAGGCAGGATACTGTTGACGTTCATGCTTATTTAGTTCCTCTTATGAGTAGGCTCACGCTGAAATTCTCGCTGAGGACACGACAGGAAGGTCACAGTTGCTGGAAGTAACTGCGCTCCGCTGGACGCTCACCATCGCCGTCATTCTGGGTCTGCTCGCGTTGGACCTGGGTTTGGCCATCGCCCGGCCGCACGTCGTCAAGTTTCGGGAGGCCGCACTCTCGTCGGTGCTGTACATCGCGGTCGCGATCCTGTTCGGTCTCGTTTTCGCGGCGCAGGTGGGCTGGGGGTTCGGCGCGGAATACTTCGCCGGGTACATCGTTGAGAAGAGCCTGTCCATCGACAACCTCTTCGTTTTCGTGATCATCATGTCGACCTTCGCGGTCCCGGAAAAATACCAGCAGAAAGTTCTCATCTTCGGGATCCTGCTGGCACTCATTCTGCGGGCGATCTTCATTGCACTGGGTTCCGCCCTGCTTTCGCTGTTCTCATTCATGTTCCTGATCTTCGGTCTGGTGCTGATCTTCACAGCCGTACAGCTCTTCCGGCACCGTAACGTCGACCCTGACGTGCAAGACAACGTACTGGTCCGGGTGGCCCGTCGGGGCCTGACCGTTACCGACGACTATGTCGACGGTCGAATGTTCACGCGGAGCGCCGGCCGCCGCGCGGTGACACCGCTGTTTATCGTGCTGATAGCGATCGGCAGCACCGATCTCCTGTTCGCACTCGATTCGATCCCGGCGATCTTCGGAATCACCGATGAGGCGTACATCGTCTTCACCGCCAACGCCTTCGCGCTGCTCGGGCTCCGGGCGCTCTTCTTCCTCGTCAAGGGGCTTCTCGACCGGCTGGTCTACCTGTCGACCGGCCTGTCCCTCATCCTGGCCTTCATCGGTGTGAAACTCGTTCTGCATTGGGCACACGGCCTTGATGGCCGAGTGCCGGAGATCAGCACGAATCTCAGCCTGATCGTCATCGGTGTGGTCTTGACCGTGACCACGGTCGCCAGCCTGATCAAGACACGCCAGGATCCCACGGTGCGAGCTCATGCCGGCTCACTCCGGGCAGCGGATCATTCCGAGACTGAACCAGCGGATCAGCCCGACTCCGGGCACAAGAGTTGACGGGCAGGTGAGGGGCTGAGCCGCTGCCCGGCGAGGTCGGCCCCACGCCTGGATGTGCACCTAGAAGGGGAACAGCAGCCGGTGCAGGAACTGCCGGGTGCGGTCCTCCTTCGGGTGGCGCAGCAGCTGATTCGGGTCGCCATGCTCGACGATCCGGCCACCGTCGACGAAGGCCACCTCGGTGGCTACCTCGCGCGCGAATTCGAGTTCGTGGGTCACGATCACCATGCTCCAGCCCTCCACCGCCAGTTCCTTGATCAGGCGCAGAACATCGCCCACGAGTTCCGGGTCGAGGGATGACGTGGGCTCGTCGAAGAGCAGCAGCTGCGGGCGCAGGGCGAGCGCGCGCACGATGCCCACACGCTGCTGCTGGCCGCCGGAGAGTTCGAACGGGTAGCTGTCCTTCTTGGCGCTGAGGCCCACGCGGTCGAGCAACGCGAGCGCCTCCGCTTCGACCTCCGCCTTCGGGCGGCGCTGCACCACCACGGGCCCCTCCAGCACGTTCTCCAGTACGGTCTTGTGCGGGAACAGGTTGTAGTGCTGGAAGACCATGGCCGACCGGTCGCGCAGAGCCGCACGCTGACTCTTCCCCGGAATGGCTGCGAAGTCGACCGACAGTTCGTCGGCCACGTCGATCGTTCCGCCGTCGGCCAGTTCCAGGCCGTTCAGGCAGCGCAGGATGGTGGTCTTGCCGGAACCGGAGGGTCCGATCAGGGCGAGCACGTGGCCGCGACCCACCGTCAGCTCGATGGATTGCAACACCTGGTTGGCGCCGAAACTCTTCTGGAGCCCGCGCACGCGGAGCAGGGCGTCGGAGGTCGCCGCGGCATCCGGGGCCGTCGGTTCGGTCGGATCAATCGGATCAGTGGGGGACATAGCGGTCCAATCGCTTCTCGAGAACGCTCTGCACCGAGGACAGGCCCAGGCAGATCACCCAGTAGACCAGGGCGGCTTCGAGGTAGAGCAGCATGAATTCCTGGCTGAAGGCGGCCACCTGCTGTGCTTCGCGGAACAGCTCCGTGACCAGGATCAGCGAGGCGAGGGAGGTGTCCTTGACCAGGCTGATGAAGGTGTTCGACAGGGGCGGAACCGAGACACGGGCGGCCTGCGGCAGGATGATCCGGGTCAGCGCGCGACGGTGCGACATGCCGATCATGTAGGCCGCCTCCCATTGTCCCTTGGGCACCGAGAGGATGGCAGCCCGAATCACTTCGGCGGCGTAGCCGCCGACGTTGAGCGAGAACGCCATCACAGCGCTCGGCCACGGATCGATCAGGATGCCCAGCGACGGCAGGCCGTAGAAGATCACGAACAACTGGACCAACAGTGGGGTACCGCGCACGATCGAGATGTAGACCCGGGCGATGCCGGACACCCACCGGCGCCGGGAGAGGCGCATCAACGCCAGCCCGAGCGCGAGCGCCAGACCGATCGTGAACGAGGCGAGCGCCAGCGGGATGGTGCCGAGAATCGCCCCCTGCACGATGGGACCGAGCGAGGTCCAGAACAGGTCCCAGGCGGATTGGTTCATGGCTGGACGGGGTTACTGGGAAACGTCGGACCCGAAGTACTTCTCCGAGATCGACGTCAGGGTGCCGGCGGCGGCGAGCTTCTCGAGGGCCGCGTCGACGGCGTCCGTCAGCTCCGTGCTTCCCTTGACGAAAGCGAACGAGGTTGCGGACTTTTCGTCGGTGTTCGCGGCGACCTTGAGCCCGGTGGCGCCGGTCTGCTTCTGGTAGTCGAGGAAGGTAAGGTTGTCGTTCACGGTCGCGTCGACGCGGCCCTGTTCGACCAGGGCGACCGACTGGGCCCAGCCCTCGACGGCCTGCACACGTGCGCCGCTCTCGGTGGCGAGGGTGTTCCAGTTGCTGGTGAGCGACTGGGCGGTGGTCTTGCCGGCCAGGGTCTCGAAGGAGGTGATCGAGGTGTTGTCGCTCTTGACCACGATCACGCCGGTCGAGAACGTGTAGGGGGTCGAGAAGTTGTACTTGGCGACGCGTTCCGGGGTGGCCGTGACCTGGTTGGCGATGACGTCGAAGCGGCCGGCCTCGAGGCCGGCGAAGATGCCGTCCCACTGGGTTTCCTCAAACTTGGCCGTGACTCCGAGCTCGGCTGCGACGGCCTCGATGATCTCGACGTCGTAGCCGGCCAGTGCGCCGGAGCCACCCTCGTGGAAGGTGAACGGGCGGTACGTGCCCTCGGTGCCGATGGTGAGCACGCCCGCGTCTATGACGGAGGACAGCGAGGTGTCGGCGCCGGTGGTGGTTGCGTCGTCGGTGTCGGTGCTCGCGGAGCAGCCGGCCAGCGACACGGTGAGCGCTGTGAGTAATACCGCCGACAGGATCTTGAGCTTCATTTTTCTGGCCTAACCGAGGTTGCAGGTGCGTATTCATCGCCGAAAAGCGATGTCTGAAGACTAACAAGGAGTGCGCCCCGGTAAGTATTCCCGTGACGCGCCGCGTCACACACCGGTTAGGCCCCGGTCAATGGCCTTGCCGGGGATTTTGGGCCGGAATAGGCTGCGCTCGACCCGTGCACCCGATGTTCGTTCTCGGATGTGCAGGTACTCCGGTCCTTACCCGACCCGAATCGGCCCGACCCGAAGGAGCCTGCAATGAAGCTGACTGCCGACCAACACGACCGATCAGCAGCGGTGCTGCTGGGCATGGCCTGCGGGGACGCGCTCGGGGCCGGCTACGAGTTTGCCGGGCCGCTACCGGAAACCACCCCGGTCAGCATGCGCGGCGGCGGCGGCTTCCACTGGGTACCCGGCGAGTGGACCGACTACACGGCCATGGCGGTGCCGCTCGCGATCGCCGCGGCGGAGGGCGGGGATCTCAGAGACGACTCGGTCCTCGACATCGTCGTGGCCCAATGGGTGGCCTGGGCGAAATCGGCACCGTACGCGGGCGTGCAGTTGGGGGCGGTGCTCTCGGGCAGCGAGCCGAACGCCGACTCCGTGCGTCGCGGGGCGAGGGAGCAGCATGATCGCAACGGGCGCAGCGCCGGCAACGGATCGCTCCTGAGAACCGCGCCGGTGGCGCTGGCGTTCCTCGGCGATCCGGTCGCCTTGGCCGAGGCCGCGCGCCTGGTCAGCGAGCTGACGCACCGTGAAACCGAGGCAGGCGATGCCTGCGTGCTGTTCGGGCTCGCTTTGCGGCACGCCGTGCTCGAGGGCGAACTCGACATTCGGGTGGGCCTGTCCGCCCTGACGAGCGAGCGCCGCGCGGACTGGTCTACCCGGTTCGACGATGCCGAGCGTGAACGGCCCGCGGATTTCCCGGGTAACGGCTGGGTCGTGCAGACCCTGCAGGCTGCCTGGTCGGCGATCACGTACGCCCGGGGAACGGATGCCGGCCAGGTGCGTCGCGCCATCGAAGTCGCGGCGCGCGGCGGCGGCGACACCGACGCCGTAGCAGGTGTCGCTGGCGCGCTGACCGCCGCTCGCTGGGGGCTGGAAGCTGTGCCAACAACCTGGCGCCACCTGGTGCAGGGCTGGCCGGGGCTGCGCGGCGTTGACCTGGTGCGCCTGTCCATGCAGTCAGCCCACTGCGGAACGGTCGGGGGAGTCCGGGCCGACGAGGTCGGCTTGCAGCGCACGGTCAAGCTGCGCGCGCTGCGTTGACGTCAGGGCGAAAGCTTCAGTTCTCCGGCAGCTCAGGACTTCAACGCCAACGCGAACGGCAGCACGGCCGCCACCCCCTGGCGACGCAGTAGGCGGCCCGCGACCGTGAGCGTCCAGCGGCTGTCGGCGAAGTCATCGACGAGCAGGATCGGTCGGCCCTGCACCGTGTCGAGGGCCGCGGCCAGCTTCGGTCCCACCGCGAAACGGTCCCAGACGTTGGAGAGCCGGTAGGCGCTGTTGCCGCCCGCCGTGCCGGTGGGGCCGCCGTTCACGAGGTCGAGCGAGCCGAGCCAGGGCAGGCGGCCGGCCTCGGCGAACGCCCGAGCTACCGATCCGACCAGCAACGGATGCCGCCGCGAGGGCACGCTCACCACCGCGGCCGGCCGTTCGTCCCAGCCCCACTCCGCCAGCACGCGGATGCAGGCCTGGATCAGGGCTGGGCTCGCCGGGGCATCCGTGGACGGCGCGTCGGAGGACTGGGTGGCGAACAGGTCGCGTAGCGGGCCGCCCCAGCCCAGATCGGTGAGGCGGGCGAGGGCGCGGCCGGGCAGCATCCGTTCGCCGGTCGGGATGTTGCCGCGCACGTTCACGCCCAGGCTCGCCACCCCGGTGGGCCACTGCGCGCGCGGCTCGAGAGCCACGCCGACCCGGTCGAGGGCCCGGGCGGCGGCCGAGGTCATCTCGGGCCGCACGTCGCCGGGGAACCAGGCCGTGGTGCAGTTGTCGCAGCGGCCGCAGGCCACCGCGGTGTCGTCGTCGAGCGCGCGCTGCAAGAATTCCATCCGGCAGCCGGTGGTGCGCTCGTAGTCGAGCATCGCCTGCTGCTCGCTCACCCGGGCGGCGGTGATGCGTTCGTAGCGTTCCCGGTCGTAGAACCAGGGCCGGCCGGTGGACACCCAGCCGCCGGTGACGCGGCGCACGGCGCCGTCGACGTCGAGCACCTTCAGCAGCAGCTCGAGCGGGCTGCGCTTAAGGTCGACGCGGGCCTCGAGCGCCGGTGTGGACAGCGGGGCCAATCCGTGCTCCGTGAGCGCCCCGATCACGGCTTCCGCCTTGTGCTGGCTGGGCATCGAGGAGGTGGCGAAGTACTGCCAGATGTCTTCGTCTTCGACTCCGGGCAGCAGCAGCACGTCGGCGTTCTCGGTGGCGCGGCCGGCGCGGCCGACCTGCTGGTAGTAGGCCACGGGGGAGGAGGGGGCACCCAGGTGCAACACGAAGCCGAGGTCGGGCTTGTCGAACCCCATGCCCAGGGCGCTGGTGGCGACGAGGGCCTTGACCTTGTTGCGCTTGAGCATGCTCTCGGACTCCTCCCGCTCCGCGGTGTCGGTCTGCCCGGTATAGGCGCGCACCGGGTGCCCGGCCTCCCGCAGCAGACGTGCGGTGTCTTCCGCCGCCGAGACGGTGAGGGTGTAGATGATGCCGCTACCGGGCAGCTCGTCGATGTGGCTGAGCAGCCAGGCCAGCCGGGAGCGCGAGTCGGGCAGGCGCAGTACGCCGAGGCGTAGGGATGCCCGGGCGAGCGGGCCGCGGATGGTGACCACCTCAGCGCCTGCCACGCCGGTTGCGCCGTTTGCGACCGTCGCGCCGGTCGAGACGAGCTGTGCCGCGACATCCGTCACCACGCGGCTGTTCGCCGTGGCCGTGGTCGCCAGCACCGGCACCCCGGCGGGCATCTGGGCGATCAGGTCGCGCAGGCGCCGATAGTCGGGCCGGAAATCATGGCCCCAGTCGGAGATGCAGTGGGCCTCGTCGACGACGAGCAGGCCCACCCGGGCGAGGAGCGCGGGGAGCTGCTCGTCGCGGAACTTCGGGTTGTTGAGTCGCTCCGGCGACACCAGCAGCACATCGACCTCGTCGTCGATCAGCTGCTGCTGCACCTCTGCCCACTCGTGCGGGTTGGAAGAGTTGATCGACACGGCGCGCACCCCGGCCCGGGCTGCCGCGGCCACCTGGTCGCGCATCAGGGCGAGCAGCGGCGACACCAGGATGGTGGGGCCGGCTCCCTGGCGGCGCAGCAGCAGCGTGGCGACGAAGTAGACGGCCGACTTGCCCCACCCGGTGCGTTGCACGACCAGGGCCCGTCGGCGCTGGTCGACGAGGGTCTCGATCGCCTCGAACTGTCCCTCGTGGAAGTCGGCGTCGTCACGCCCGACCAGGTTGCGCAGAATCTCGAGGGCGGCGGCGCGGGTGTCGGTCATCCGTCCAGCTTCGCAGATGCTGGTGACAGTACGTCGGGCGCCAGGCCGCGCGGCGCAGGTTATGGAAGCGGGCACACGGACGAACGTGCGCCTGCTTCCCCAGGGTGCGCCGCGACGCCGATCCTGCGAGCGCGGCTACAGTGCGTCGAGCCGGGCGGCGACGTCGGCCGGGAAGCCGCCCGTGCCGATCGGGCTCCACCGGCTGGGGGTGATGCGGATCAGGGACTTGTCCTGAAGCGCCATCGCCGCCCGGTACTCGGCCCAGTCGGAGTGCTCGCCGGAGATGCAGCGGAAGTACTCGACCAGCCCGTCGCCGGCCTCGGGCATGTGCAGCACCTCGGCGTCGCCGTCGACCTGGATCCAGCCGCCGTCCCAGTCTTCCGAGAGCACCAGTACGGAGGCAAGCACATTTCGCTCCGCGTTGCGGGTTTTCGCCCGGGCAGGATAGGAGGAGATCACGATTCGGCCGGAGGGGTCGACCCCGCCGGTCACGGGCGAGATCTGCGGGCGGCCGTCGGTGCGGGTGGTGGCCAGCAGCATCCGGTGCCTCGGGCGCACGAAAGCGAGCATCTCGGCGAGGTCGACTGTGGTGGTGGTTGCAATGTCTCTGGCCATGATCCAAGGCTACGGCAGAGCGGATGCCCGACACGATCGGTCGCATCAGGCTCCGCGGCCACACCTCGCTATGCTCGCACCGTGAAGGTCGTCCAGGAACTCGAAACACGCATGCACCCCGACTCCGTCGCCGGGTTCCGCCTGGTGCTCGCGGAGGCACGGGTGACCGACTCCATTCTGCTGCCGGTGCGGGCGATGGAGCGCATGGTGGCGCCCGTGCAGTGGATGCTGCGCCGCGTCGGTGAGCACGGCATCCGTCTGACCCAGGCCGGCTACCTCCCGCCCGCGGTGGTCGTGGAAGCCTCGACCCAGCTCGACTGGGGCTGGCCCGTCACGGCCAGCCGGGAGAGCCACTTCCTGCCTCTGCTGGAGTTGCGCGCACACCTGCGCAGCGTGGGCCTGCTCCGAGTGAGCAAGGGGATGCTGCTGCAGACCAGTCGCGGCCGGGCGCTCGTCGAGGCGCCGCGCGATCTGTGGTGGCATCTGGCCAGAACCGCGCACCAGAGTCGCGACCCGGCCGAGTCCGACGCCACCAGGCTGCTGCTCCTACTCATCGCGCGGCGGGGTTTTGACGAGGCCGAGCTGTTCAAACAGCTGCTGGCCCTCAGTTTGGAGACCATCGGTTGGGTGCGGGCCGACGGTGCCCCGCTCTCCAGTGACGCGGCCTTCAACCTGGTGCTGCCGAAGTGGCGCTTGCTGCGCCGACTCGGTGTGTTCGATGCCGGCACCAGCAGTTACACGCGCTGGATCGTCACGCCCGGTGGGGCCGCGTTCGCCCGGGCGGCCCTGCAGTCCGAGGTCTGAGGCGCGCCGCGGACCACCATGCATGAGGCCGACGGGGAGCACGAATAACGCCTGACCTCACTACGGGTTGCAATAGTCGCACCATTGCGGGTCGGCGGTGGCCTGGCCACGCGGTATCCGGGTCCTGTGGGTACAGCGTCCGCAGCCGTGGAGGTCCGCGGCGATCAATGCGGTCGCTGATCTACAGTCGGAACAGGGAACGCCGCGTTCGATGTCTACCTGACCGAACCCAGGTGCTTGACACAGGGAGCAGGGTGTAGCGAGGCGACGAGCCATCTGATAACTCAGCCTGCGAATCGTCTCTGCCCGCGCTGGCGATTTGTGCGCTCGGTAGTCCGGCAGAATCGTGACGGTGGACTGGTCCGTCAGAAGCATGTCGACGGTTTCCTCGAGGTCGCTGAGTTGCGTGAAGTTCTTGTAGACAGTCAGGTGATTATCGTTTGTGCTCTGCACGATTACTCCCTGTTCGGGGAATCCCGCGGCTGACGCGAACGCGAGAGCGCTGTCGGCGTTGTCGACGCGTCTGCCTCCAGGCAGCGCGGAGATATTCACGGCGCCCTCGACGAGTTCCAACCCCAGGGTTTTGTCGATGAACAGGAGAATCTCCGTGTTTTCAACGAGAGGACCGAATCCGGAGCTGAAGCTGCCTTCGGAGGCAAGTCCAAGAGTGGTGCCGGCGATCTGCATACCCAGTCGCGCTTTGGCGCGGGCTGCCGAGCGGGGGCTGAGGGTGCGTGGGATATCGCCGGCGAAGGTCCCGAACTGGTCAGTGTTCAGGCCCCCCGCAGCGCTGACTGTCGCGCCGAGAATGTCGTGGAATGCCTGTTGGGCGAGGTGCTCCTTGCCGTGCATGGTGGCGAAGGTGATCAGGCACCCAGCATAGTAGGCGTGGGAGGAAGTCATTGGAAGTAGTCGGGCCTTGAGACGTAGGTCTCGGCGACGAACATGACGCCGCTGGAGGTGTTCAGCAGCTCGCGCACGGCGTTGATGAGTTCGTCGGCTTTGTCGGGGGGCAACACGGTGATGAGCATGGTGAGGGTGTCGTACTCGTTGAAGAGCAGGGATCCAGAGTGTTGTCCGTGGTGTCCGATGCCGGAGACACCGGAGACGGAGGTGTACCCGGTGGCGCCGGCGGAGGAAACCAGCTCGCGGATGGCGGGGGCGTCGCGCGCAGGCACGACGATCTCCAGTCGGGTCATCTTGGTGAGATTGTTCATGTGTGTGGTCCTTCCATCGGGGTGGCAGTGGCGGCGGGAGTAGCGGTTGCGGTCGCTGTGAAGCCGTAGGCGGTATAGCGGTGCCAGAGGGCAGCGGGGTGATCTCGTGCGGTGAGGGTGATCCAGTCATTGTCGAAAAGATCTCGCAGGACTTGGTTGCGCGAGATGATCTCTCCGATGCGGGCCAGCGGTGCTTCCACAACGACGGTGAGGCGCATCGGCTCATGGAACAGCTCCGTGCCCAGACCCACGGATTGCCACGGCAGGCCGCGGCGGAGGTCGCCGCTGTGGCCCGAGATCACGCCGAGTGTGCCGATGGCGTTGTGGATGGTTTTCGTTCCTGCGCCGAGAGTGTCGGGGTTCAGGGCTGTGAAGTAGTACTGGTGGTTGATCCACTGCGCCACGACAAGGGGGGCGGTCATGATCGTCTCCAGGGCGGCCCCGGTGGGATCCAGTTCGGTGCGGTAGGAGTGCAGGAACACCCGCCGGCCCAAATCAACGTTCCTGGTTATATCGCGGGGTCCGATGATCATGGTGGCGTTTCCCGCCAACCCGAGCTCTGGATACACCTCAGCCCAGTCGTGGGCACGTCCGCGCAGTCGTGCGGGGGAATGCCGGGGTGATGCTCCCGGTAGGTGCCGGGCGCGTTCGGTCACCAATTTGTCCGCCGCGGTGCGCTGAAGCTGCTCGAAGCGGTCTGCCGAACTCGTGTGGCTGTCGGGGATCAGGTGGCGGTCGAGCACGGTGACCATGTCGCTGACGGTGTTGTGTTCGGCGGCCACGAAGAACGTGTCGAATGGAATCGGCAGCCCGCGGTCGGCGAGCAGCAGTCGCACCTCGGGGTCGTTGAAGATGGCGGCGGCGGCGCGGGCGTTGGCGTGCCCCGGATTACCGCCGCACGCGCCGCAGTCCAGTGCGGACTGGTAGAGGTTGTTCTCCGATTCGGAGCCGTGACCTGCCAAAACGACCAGCGGGGCGAACTGGGACAGGCCCATCATCCGCAAGGCCGTTTCGGCCAACGTGGCACGCTCGTCCAGCGTGAACGCGTTCGCGATCGTCACGTCACTGCGCAGGTCCCGGGGCGAGAGGGAGAGGGCGCGCACGATCCGTGCGTGGATGCGCGGGGTGAGGGTGCGCAGGATGCTGATGCCGCCGTAGAACCATCCTGCCGTTTCCGCGAACGCGAACGGTGTCGCCGCTGTCGAGTCCGCCGTATGCACGGCATGCCGCAGGGCGTCTCGGAATTTTCCAGCGGCAACGACTCTGTGTGCTTGTTCGTGGTCGACGGGGATCTCGGTGATGTGGTGGCGCGCGCTCAGCAGTGCCGGGAGCGAGTCGATTGCTCCGCGCGCCTGGTAGCGGGCGAACCGGATGGGGACGCCGAAGAAGCCGGCGAAACCAAACGTCTCGACGGAGGAGCTTTCTTCGAGGTGGCGGCGCAACCCCTCGGACCGGGGGTCGATGCACATCACCAACTGCACGTTGCGGCCGTCCCGGGTCTCGACGGTGGAGCGGAGTGCCCCGATCAGGGCGGTGCGGTAGTTCAGTTCGTAGGCTTTCTGCCAGGTGTACCGCTGGTCAGTTATCGGATGGGTGGACAGAACCCGAGCGACCGCGGCGACGTCCTCGCGGCTCGGCCGTGCGGCGGTAAGCGCCTGCGCAACCCGTTCGGCCCGCAACCAGAACGGTGCCGAGGTCAGCGTGGTGTGGTCGCGCTGTGCCGTCTGTGTTGTCTGGTCGGCTGCTGGGGTAATTCCGAGCGCAACCTGGACCGTGAATCGGACGGCCAGGTACGAGGTCAGGTCGATGTCGCCGACCTTCTCGGCCCGCCATTTGATGTGCCCGACCCACCCGGGCAGGTGCCCGAGTGCGGTCCGAAGGGCACGTGGGACGTCGGCCGCCGTGATGCCGAGGCGTTGCAGGGCGTGCGCCAGCGCCGCGTCCGGTTCGGGCGAAAGTGTGGTGAGGGTGCGCCGAACCGTGCGGGGGAGGGACGGATCGAGGCAGGCCAGGGTTCGCCAGGCCCGGTAGAACCCGTCGGCATGGTGTGGCATGGGCCACGCCGGGTCCGGGCACAGATAGCCGGCAACCCAGACGGCCAGGTATTCATCGAGCCACGTCAGCTCCGCCACCGCAACCGGTTCGGGCTCAGGTGCGGCTGCGACCAGGCGCATATCGAGTTCGGCAACCCGGACCGCGGACACGACTGCGGTGCCGATCCGCAAGCGTCGGTCGGCCAGCTGGGGGATACGTTCGAGGAGTGCTGCGTCGATGTCATCACGGGTGATTCGACCGCGCTGATAGTCAGCCAGGTAGGCGCTCCCGGGGCGGGTGGTTGCCGCCTCCGCGGTTGTTTCGGTCTCGAATGGGTAAGATTCGCGGCCGGCTAGCGGGTTCACGGCGATGAAGGAGTCCAACGGCCAGGCCGGAACGATGTCGTGGGCGGCGGCAGCGACCTGCGCGCGTAGGATCAGACTCACAGGGGTGCTCCAGTTCTGATGGGGTTACGGGGCAGGGAGACGGCAAGTGCGGACGTGTAGACACGATCGCGCAGCCAGACCGCACCGGTGCTGCTTCGAGCCAGCAGCTCGACGGCGATCAGGCCGACCGCGGGCAGAACGAGCAGCCAGCCAGGGGCCCCCTGGACCGGCACCCCGGGTTCCAGTGCTCCCGTGAACAGGTGCAGGAAGGCTACGTAGCCGATTCCGACGGCCGCCGTCACCGTGGTGCCGACCACCATCGTGCGGATCGAGAAGTGGGTTGCCAGTGCCACGGCCAGGGTGACGCCGGCGGTCAGGGCGACGAACGCCAACAGGCCGATGCTGGAGGGCGACACGGCGGGGGAGAGCACCAGTTTGGCTGCCACGAGTACGGCAACCGTTACGGTCACGGAGATGGCCACCGCAAGGCCCGCCACCAGGCGCGACGGGGCTGTGCGGGTGGGAAGGTCGCGGTCGGTGGCGTGCTGTCGCACTCCGGTTCCCGCGCCGAGGAAGAGTGTCGATTTGTACAGGGAGTGGGCAACCAGGTGGAAGATTGCAGCCGCGAACAGACCCAACCCGCAAGCCATGATCATGAACCCCATCTGCGCCATCGTGGAGAATACCAGTCGGCCCTTCACGTCCGGGCGTGCCAGGCGCACCGCCGACGCGAACACCAGGGTGGCCGCGCCCACCACGCAGACGACGATCATCACGGACCGGTGAGGGGCGATCGCCGGCGCGAACCGCAGAAGCAGGATGGCGCCCGCGTTGACCACCCCGGCATGCAACAGCGCAGAGACCGGTGTCGGGGCGCCGAGAGTGAACGGCAACCAGCCCTGGAATGGGATCTGGCTGGATCGGGCCAGGGCGGCGAGGACCAACATTACCGCGAGGGTGAGCTGGGCCGGCGCGCTCAGGCCGGACGCACCGGCGCCGAGCTGATCGAAGGACACGTCCCCGCCGGCACCAACGAGCAGCACTGCCACCGCGAGGAGGAACGCGGTGTCGGCGGCACCAAAGCGAACCGCGGTGCGCCACACACCCTCCCGCGCCTGTGCCAGCGGCCAGTAGGTGGCCAGAAGCAGCACAAGTGCGGCGCCGGCGCCGACCCAGGCGCACGCGAACAGGGCCACGGACCCTGCACACACCATCAGCACGGTGAACCCGGTGAGCAGGTTCGCGGTCACCACGAACCAGACCTGACGAGGATCCCCGCGCAGGTAGCGCACGGCGAACCCCTGAATGAGGGAGGACAGCCCCAGAACGAGCATCGACATGATCAGTGCCAGGGCATCGAGTTGCAGGCTTGTCTCCCCGAAGCCCACCTGGATTGAACCCGTCCACAGGGTCGACACGGCAATGGCGACGGCTGCCGTAAAGACGAACCCCAGACCGACGACCGCCGCGGCAATGCGAGCGACCAGATCACCGCTCCGGCCGAAACGCCCGGCGATCGCTGAGGCGAGCACGGCAACCCACGGCCCCGCCAGGACCATTGCCACCGTCGCATTCTCGTTCAAAGCTGCTCCTTCTCTCACGATTCATAAAACACGAAAAACATAGCACGCATCGAGTGTCGGGATTCACGTGTGAGGAAACAATGGTCAGTTGGGTGAGAATAGGAGAATGGCGCAGTGGACGTTTTTAACCAATCACGCGCACGTGCTGTTGTGCGTGGCGGAGAACCCGAATGTGCGATTGCGCGACGTCGCGGCCCAGGTGGGCATCACGGAGCGGGCGGCTCAACGCATCGTCACCGAACTCGAAGACGCCGGTTATCTCGAGCGCGAACGGGAGGGACGGCGCAACATCTATCGCCTCAACACGGGAATGCCGCTTCGCCACCCTCTGGATCGTGGTCACCGCATCGGGGAATTGCTGGCCGCCTTCGCCAACCCCGAGGCTGCCCCGAGCGGCCTTGGCCCACAGGGATAGTGGTTTCAGGAGTCCGGGACAACCGACGCTAACCGAGCGGGAAATCGCGGGTCTCGCCGGGCGCAAGCACGGCCTCTTTGCCCTCGACCCGTATCCGGATCGGAGCGGCGCCGCCTGCCCGCAGCTGCAGGCGCACGTTGCCGGGAGTCAGCTTCAGCCGGATCGGCTGTTCCCGGTAGTTGATGGCGAAGGTGACCTCCGCGAGCTCCTTCGGCAGCACGGGATGCAGCCAGAGCATGTTCTCCCGGATCTCCAGCCCGGTGTAGCAGCGCACGACCATGTCGATCGATCCGGCCATCGCGCCGAGGTGGATGCCCTCGTGGGTGGAGCCGCCGAGGATGTCGCCAAGGTCGCTGTCGAGGGCCCGGGTCAGATAGTCCCACGACCGTTCCCGGTCGCGCCGGGCGTCCAGCCAGGAGTGCACCACGTTGCTGAGCGTGGAGCCGTGCGTGGAGCGTGCCGAGTAGAACTCGACCGTTCGCACAATCGCCTCCGGCGGCAGTTCGTAGCCCATGGTCTCAAGCAGTTCGCGCAGCTCCTCGGCGGAGAGCAGGTAGAGCAGCATGAGCACATCGGCCTGCTTGGAGAGCCGGTAGTTGTTCGTGCTGTCGCCCTCGGCGTTGAGGATCAAGTCGAGGCGGGCGATCGAGGGATACCGGGCCCGGTAGGCGTCCCAGTCGAACTCGGGCAGGCCCTCGTAGCCCTCGAACTGGCTGATCACGCCGTCGGCGTGGAACGGCACCCGCAGCCGCAGGCTGATCCGGGCCCAGTGGTCGACCTCGTCCGGCCGCAGTCGCAGCCGGTTCCAGAGGGGCCCGCAGTACCGGTTCTGCAACAGAGCCACGGTGTCGACCGCGCGGTGCAGTACCCACGCGGTCATCACGTTCGTGTACGCGTTGTTGCGGAGGCCGTGGCCCGACGCCCCGGGGTAACCGTCGTGGAACTCGTCCGGCCCCATCACCCCGTCAATGTCGTAGCGGTCGTCCACCTCGTCGTAGCGGGCCAGGCTGGCGAAGAAACGAGCCACTTCGAGCAGCATTTCGGCACCCTGCTGAATCAGGAATTCGGTGTTGCCGGTGGACTGGTAATACTCCCAGACGCTGTAGGCCACGGCGAGGCCCACATGCCGCTGGTTCTGGGAATTGTCGGGCATCCACTGCTGGTTCAGCGGGTTGAATAGGTTCGTCGGGGTCTCCTCACGCCCGTCGATGCCGCTCTGCCAGGGGAACATCGCGCCCTCGCGGCCGATGCCCCGTGCGGCCGCGCGGGCCTCGCCCAGGCGCCGGTACCGGTAGCCGAGCAGGGCGCGGCTCAGGTCGGGGCGGCGCAGGGTGAGAATCGGGTAGACGAACAGCTCGTCCCAGAAGACGTGCCCGCGGTACCCCTCGCCGTGCAGCCCTCGGGCCGGCATGCTCGCGTCGAGGTCGGCGTCGACGGCCGCCACCGTCTGCAGCACGTGGAAGGTGTTCAGGTTGAGCGCGAGCGACTGGTGATCGCTCGCGCGCATGCCCACCGCGAACTCGTCCCAGAGCACCTGCCAGGCCCGTTCGTGCGCCTCCAACAGGTCCGCCGAGTGCGGCAGGCGCCGCAACCAGATGGCCACCGCCCGGGCCGGCGAGGCGATGGCCCGGTCGCGGGAGGTGGTGACGACGACCGTCTTCTCCACCCTGACCGGATGCCCCGGCTCCAGATCCAGGGTGAACTCGTGCGCCACCCAGCCGGCGTCGTCGGTGAGCAGGTGCCGCGGGGGCTCGACCGGCTGCTCGTCCCTCCGCACCCGGGTGCGGGCCGCCAGGGCGATGTGGATGCCGGACTGCGTGGTCTCCATCTCGAGCAGCACGGTCTCGGCGCCGATTTGCGTGCCGGTGTGGGGAATCAGGTGAGCGTTGGTGAGAAGCCGGTCGGCGGCAACATTGCGGTTGAAGACCCGGCCCTCGAGGGCCGAGCGCACGGTCACCGGGCCGGTCCAGTCCTCCGCCTCGAACGTGGTGTCGAGCACGGCCACATGCGGGGCGGCCTGGGACACGAACCGCCGGGAGGTCACCCGGGTGGTGCGCCCCGCCTCGTCGCGCAAACGGATGACCCGGGTCAGCACGCCGCGCCGCAGGTCCAGCTCCTGCAGATAGGTGACCAGCTCGGTGTGGCCGACGTCGAACCAGTCCCCGTCGGCCACCCTGAATCCCAGCGGCAGCCAGTTGGGGGCGTTGACCAGGTGCTCGTCTTCGACGGTGCGCTCGCCGAGGGTCGTCTGCACCCGGTTGTAGACGCCGGCGAGGTAGGTTCCGGGGTAGTGCACGCCGTCGTCGGTGGACTCGGCCGCCGCGCCGCGAGTGCCCCAGTAGCCGTTTCCAAGTGTGCAGAGCGCCTCCCGCAGCCCCTCGGTCGCGGGGTCATAGCCGATGTAGCGCAGCAACCACGGGTCGCTGCCGGTCTCGCCTCCGGCCCAGCCGCGGTTCTTCCCGGTCAGAGCGGGGTCCAGGCCGGCCAGGTCCAGGTCGGCGAGGTCGGTGAGCACGAGATCGGCGCCGGCCGAGCGCAGCCGGCTGTCGCCCGTACGCTCCATGCCGATGACCAGGGCGAATCCGCCGCGCGCCGCGGCCTGCACCCCGGCCTCGGAGTCTTCGACGACCACTGTGCGGTCCGGCGTCACGTGCAGTCGCCGGGCCGCCTCGAGGAACAGGGCCGGGTCGGGTTTGCCGGCCAGGCGCATCCGCACGGCGTCGGTGCCGTCGACCGTGACGTCGAATAGGCCCGTAAGGCGCGCCGCGGCCAGCACGGCGGCACTGTTGCGGCTCGCTGTCACGAGGGCCACCGGCAGCCCCTGCTCTTTCAACCGGCGCAGCAGCGCCAGCGTGCCGGGGAACGCCTGCACGCCGCCGACGGCGAGCTCGCGGGTGAACAGCTCCTGCTTGCGGCCGGCGAGAGCGTCGATGGTCGCCCGGCCATGCGTCAGTTTGATCCCGCGCGAGGCCAGGAACGCACGGATGCCGTCCTCCCGCGCCCGCCCGTCGACGTACCGCCGGTAGTCGCTCTCGATTTCGAACGAAGGCACTGGCGACTTCGTCAGCCCCGGCAGCGCCTCGTCGAACAGGGCCTTCCACGCCCGGGCGTGCACGGCGGCCGTGTCGGTGACCACGCCGTCGAGGTCGAAGATCACGGCGTCGAAGGCGGCGCGGGCCGGGTGCGGCGGCTGGCTCGGCTGGTTCATGGGCGCTCCTCTGGGCCGTGAATGCCTGGCCGTGACTGCTCGGCCCTGAATGTGGACATAGTACGCAGGGTGGTTGGATATGACCCATGACATCCACACCGGACTACATCGACGATTTCGCCGAGTTCATCACCGCCTCCCCGTCGTCGTACCACGCTGCCGCGGAGGTTGCCCGCCGCCTGGACACCGCCGGCTTCGACCGGGTGAGCGAAACCGAGGAGTGGTCCGGTGCGCCCGGACGGCGCTACCTCGTGCGCGACGGCGCGGTCGTCGCCTGGGTGCAGCCGGACGGGGCCGGCCCGACGACACCGTTTCGCATTCTGGGGGCGCACACCGATTCGCCCGGTTTCAAGCTGAAGCCGAAGCCGACCATCGGCGCCCACGGCTGGCTGCAGGCCGGGGTCGAGGTCTACGGCGGTCCTCTGCTCAACTCCTGGCTCGACCGCGAACTCGAACTCGCCGGCCGCCTCACCACCATCGACGGCACCGAACACCTCGTGCGCACGGGCCCGTTCTGCCGCATCCCGCAGCTGGCCATCCACCTGGACCGGGACGCCAACGCCGGCCTCACTCTCGACCGTCAGCGGCACCTGACCCCGGTGTTCGGGGTGGGGGAAACGAGTCAGGCCGACCTGGTCGG
Source organism: Cryobacterium sp. Hz7 (assembly GCF_004402815.1). NCBI lineage: Bacteria > Bacillati > Actinomycetota > Actinomycetes > Micrococcales > Microbacteriaceae > Cryobacterium > Cryobacterium sp. Hz7. Next base: position 14,954 of record NZ_SOFB01000010.1, on the reverse strand, counting down.
GCACCTGGCGGGCCTGGCCGGGCTGGCGGGAGAGGAGGTCGCCGGCTACGACATCCTCACGGCCGACACGGCCAATCCGGCCCGGTTCGGCCTCGGCCGCGAACTCTTCGCCGCGGGGCGCATGGACAATCTCTCCTCGGTGCACGCCGGCCTGGTCGCCCTGATCGGAGCCCCGGCACCGGCCGGTCAGATCCTGGTGCTCGCGGCCTTCGATCACGAGGAACTCGGTTCCGAGACCCGAACGGGTGCGAGCGGGCCGCTGCTGGGCGACATCCTGACCCGGATTGGGGCAGGACTCGGGGCATCCGTCAGTGATCGCCTGCGCGCCTACGCCGGCTCGTGGTGCGTGTCGGCCGACGCGGGTCACTCGGTGCACCCGAACTACCCGGAGAAGCACGACCCGGCGAACATGGTCGTCGCCGGGGGCGGACCGCTGCTGAAAATCAACGCCACCCAGCGCTACGCGACGGATGCGGCGGGTGCGGCCCTCTGGGCCCGAACCTGCGCGCAGGCCGGCGTGGAATACCAGGAATTCGTGTCGAACAACACGGTGCCGTGCGGCTCCACAATCGGCCCGCTGACCGCCACGCGGCTCGGCATCCGCACGGTCGACGTGGGTATCCCGCTGCTCTCGATGCATTCCGCCCGCGAATTGTGCCACGTGAGCGACCCGGTCGCTCTCCGGAAGGCGATCGGCGCGTTCTTCGCCTCGGAGGTCTAACGGCAGGCCGCGCATGGCTGGCCGGCGACGAACTCGTTCGGGGTGCCGCGGGGCGTCACAGCGCGTAAGCCGACTGGCGGACCCCATGCACGGGATGCCCGGAGCGGGACTCCACGAGGTCCTTGTCATCGGCGAGTTCGCAGTCGCCCTCGTGCACGATCACCGGCCAGACGATGCGCCGGTCGGTTCCGACTTGGGCTGTGCCGCCGATCCCGCACTCCCGGCAGTGGACGGTGAGTACCCAGTCGTTTTGTCTCATGCTTGGAGGTTTCCTCACAGAGAGGAAATCATCAAGGGGGTGTACTTTCACCCCGCGATATGCAAAACAGTTCAGCGTATGCTGATGCGGCCCAGAAGGTGCTCGGCAATCGCTCGGTAGCCTGCGTCATTGGGGTGGAAACGATCGCTCGTGCCGCCGAAGACATCCCGTCCGGCGGGGCCGCGATTGGCCTCGATCAGATAGAGGTCGTAGAGGCTGACGAAGGCGCCGCCTTCTCGGGCGCACTCGTAGTCGATGATGTCGTTGTACGCGTCGGTCTCATCCGCGCTGCCCCAGGTGCCAACGCAGACGAGGGGGACGCCCGGAGATTCGGTGTGCACGCGGTCCAGGAGTGACCGGTAGCTGAGCGCGAACTCGTCGGGCGCGGTCTGGTCGAGCACGTCGTTGGTGCCCAGCTCGACCACGGCCAGGTCGAGGTTCTCCGGCACATCGACCAGCCTGGATACCGTGCGGGTGGTGGCACCGGCCCGATTCTTGTGGAATTCCTGAACCGGGCCGCCCTCTGCGAGCGCATCGACCATCAGCGGACGGAAGCCCAGGTCTTGCAGTTCCGCGTTGAGGCCGTAGCTGATCGAATCGCCCACGAACAGCACGCGCAGGGGGCGGTCAGTGGGGCGGGTCACCTGCACGTCCCCGTCGGTCTCCGAGAGGTCGGGGTTGACGGCTGCGAAGATTCCCAGTGAGGTCAGAACGAGGGCAGCCAGCCCGATCACCAGCAGTCGGAAGGGAAAGCGGCGAGTGCGAGTCGCGCCCGTACGCGAGAGGTCAGGGCGCGGAGGCATCCGTGCAGTCTAGGCGGGGTTCTCGGCGGAGAGACGCGCGATACGGGCCCGGGCGGCATCCTCTGAGGTCGACGACCGGCCAAGGAGCAGGCGCACCAGGCGGAGAACGGCTCCGGTGCCCCAGACCACCGGGAGCAGGGAGCGCCGCAGGCCGAGCAGCTCGCGGTATTCGCGGGGGATCGAGGCGACGGCGCCGGCGAACATGACCCGGTAGAAGGGCATCATGGCGGGCCGGAGCGGAGGATTGCGAATGAAGCGCACCGCCTCGGCCACGCGTTCGTCGCTCTTGAGGATGCCGGCATCCTTGAACGCATCCAGCTGTGCCTGCAGTTCGGACGCGGAGCGCGGCGGATTGTGCACGCCGACGAGTTCTCCGGCCTTGGCCCATTCGCGCACGTAGCCATCGGCCCCGCCGGGGATAGGGTCGCCCCAGAGTGTGTGCGAGGCCAGGAAGGCGTCGGTGAAAACGATGTGCACCCAGGCGAGCAGTTCGGGGTCCCCGGCGGCATAGGGGCGCTCGATGCCGTGGGCGTCGCGGTAGGTGCCGGTGACCCGGTCGTGGAAGCGCCCCACGCGGGACGACTCGTGCTCGGCCAGGGTCGTGTCGGCGAAGGTCACGGTGACGAGCCACTGAATGGTGCCGGAGAGCCGTCCGAGCGGGTCTTCCCGATAGCGCGACCAATCGTGCACGCCGGCCATCGCGCCGGGATGAAGGGTCTGCATGAGCAGGGCGCGGATGCCGGCGACCATCGTCGCCATCCCACCATGCACGGCCCAGGAGGCGGAGCCCGGACCGAAGAAGCCGATATCGTCGCCCTGTTCGATTTTTTCGACCCACTGCGGGCGACCAGACCCGTTCCCCGAAAAGGTCACCAGAAGATGCGACCGCCAACTGTCCACGAACCTGCCCATGGTCCGAGGCTAACCCGTCGCGGCTGGGCATCGGCCTCGAACCTTGCGTGCGGCAAAGCATCTAAACTCGAAGCCATGGCAGTGCCTCGCTTTCTGTTCGCCGACCAGCTCGGCCCGCATTTCGACGACGGCGGACCGATCCTGATGGTGGAGTCCGTCGGCGTTCTCGGTCGGCGCCCCTACCATCGCGCCAAGGCGCACCTCATTCTCAGCGCCCTCAGGCACCGGGCCAGGGAGCTCGGTGATCGGGTCGAGTACCTGCGCGCCGAGCACTACCGGGATGTGCTGGCCGGCCGGGACCTCGAGGTGGTCAACCCCACCTCGTGGGGTTCCCGCGCGCTGGTTCACGAGCTCGGCGCGCGGGTGCTGCCCAGCCGCGGCTTCGTGACCAGTGAAGCCGACTTCGCCGTCTGGGCCGCGGGGAGACCGCCGTCCCGGCTGATCATGGATCAGTTCTATCGCCGTGCACGCACGGAAACCGGGCTGCTCATGCGCGGGCCCGATCCCGAGGGCGGCCGGTTCAACTTCGACCACGACAACCGTCAGCCGCCGCCGAAGGGAGCGGTGGGCCTGGGGCTGCCCGACCCCTTCCATCCGGTTGAGGACGACATCGACGAGCAGGTGCGCGCCGACCTCGACCGGTGGCAGGCCGAGGGGCGCATTCGACTGATCGGCGAGGACGGACCCCGCCGGTTCGCCGCCACCCGGGCGGAAGCGCTTGTGGCGCTCGCCGATTTCGTCGAGACGCGTTTGAGCGACTTCGGCCCCTTCGAGGATGCCTCGCTGCTCGGGGATGAGACGATGGCCCACGCCAGGCTGAGCGTTCCCCTTAATTTGGGGCTGCTGCATCCGCGGGAGGTGATCGACGCCGTAGTCGCCGCGTACGAGACCGGGGGAGCCCCACTGCAGAGCGTGGAGGCCGTGGTGCGCCAAATCATGGGCTGGCGGGACTGGGTTTGGCACCTGTACTGGCACCTGGGTGAGGACTACGTGCGGCGCAGCAACAACCTCGAGGCGCGGGTGGCCCTGCCGCGGGAGTTCCTTGAGCTCGATGGCAGTTCCGTGCGGGCGAAGTGCCTCAGCCATGTGCTCGACGAGGTGCGCCGCACGGGCTATGCGCACCACATTCAGCGGCTGATGGTGCTCGGCAACTGGGCGCTGCAGCGCGGTTACCAACCGGCCGAGCTCACCGAGTGGTTCACGAACGCCTTCGTCGACGGCGCCCCATGGGTGATGCCCGCCAATGTGGTCGGGATGTCCCAGCACGCCGACGGCGGGATCGTCGCCACGAAGCCGTATGCCTCCGGGGGCGCCTACATCTCGAAGATGAGCGACTTCTGTGGCGCGTGCACGTTCAACCCGAAGAAACGCCTGGGCGAGGACGCATGCCCGTTCACCGCCGGGTACTGGGCCTTCCTCGACCGGGTGGAGCCACGCATCCGGGGCAATCACCGTATGGCGCAACCGCTCGCCGGACTGCGCCGCCTGGTCGACCGGGAAGAGGTCGTCGAGCAGGAGCGTGCACGCACCGAGTGGTGAGCGTCGCCCGCGGGACGCCTCGTGAGTCCGTGAGGCCCGTAGGTCAACCACAACACCGTTAGAGTCAAACTTCTCAGAAGGTGACCTGTAACCCGAGTAGCCCTCGACTTCCCCTGAGCGAGCTGCCGCGCAAGTGTGTGGTGCTGTAGGTCAGTCAGAGCTTGAGTCCAGGCACAGGGCGGCGCGGGTCGTGGAAGCCGGCGCAGGATCTAACCTGCGCCGACCTTTAATAGGTGCGCCGCGAGGCTGCAGGGGTCTGGCCGCGGATGGCGGGCGGGAGGGAGACCTCGGGAGCGCGTCATCTGGACGCGGTCGTCGCACCGAGGTTTGCTGGGGCTTGATCCGCGTCGGGAAGGGGGGGAGGAGTCCAGCGGCGGGTGGGGGTCTATCTGGGCGGGTTGCCGCGCACGCGGCTACCTGACCTCGGTCGGCCAATCGGTCACGCCGGCGAGGGCAGCCTGCAATGATAGTGCCGAAGCCCGAGCCTGCTCGGCCCCGTGGGGGTTGAAGACATCGATCGCGAGCGGCGGGCCCTCGCCGAACTTGGGGATCTCCACTTCGACGCGACCGCCGCCGACGAGCGGCACGAACGGATGCGCCGTCCCGGCATCTCGCACGGTCGACCCGGCCGCCTCCGCGATCAGCCGCAGTGCGTCGGGCTTGGTGACGTGGGTCTGGGCCACGATCGTTGCCGAGTAGTCCATGGAACTCCTTCACTGAGGCGGACATCGCGAGGAACACATCTATCGAAGCAGGCTACGGCATCCGCGGGATGGGCACCGGGCCGGTTCCGCCGTGGCGCAGCCGAACTCCTCGACCTGGTTGGTGAGCCGGAGTACCGTGGCACTGTCTGCTCACTTTCGCATCCAGAAGCTCTCAGAAGCCGAGGTCCCCATGTCGTCGCTCACCAACTACGGCCAGGCCATCGCCTCGACGACCGTCGCGCTCCAACGACTGCTGTCTTCTCCGCCGATCGGGCTGCAGGTCACGGCCTACGTGCTCGGCGCACCCCGCACCGGTGTCATCGGCCCCTCCATCAACTTGTTCCTCTACTACGACAGCCTGATCAGTTATCGGGAGGAGACCCAGAGGGGACCCAGCCGAGTGATTTCGGAGCTGCACTACCTGGTGAGTGCTTTTCCCGGCGACGACGTCGACACGGATGCCGGCAGCCACCGTGCCTTCGGTGCAGCGCGGGCCGCCATCGAACGCCATCCCGTGCTGAACGTCCCGATCGGCTCGGCAGACAACCTGCAGGTCTGGCTCTCACCCTCACCGCTGACCAACGAGGTGCTGACCTCCCTCTGGCTGGCATCCAATGCACCGCTGCGACTGTCCTTCGGCGTGATGGCCTCGTTCACCCTGGACGCAGCCGAGCGCACGGCAGTGGTCGGAACCGTCCGTGATGTCGTGAAGCTGGCCGGGGCAGGTGCGCTCGCCGTGTTCACGGGAGCGGATGCCGTGGCGAAGGCCGAGGCCGCGGCATCCGTCGCGAACGAACTGGGCAAGCCTCTCGTGACGGTGCCCCTGAACGAGGTCGTGGGAGCCAGTGCTGCCGCCACCGAGGACAACCTCGGCCGCATCTTCGAACAGGCCGAACACCGCGGCGCCGTGCTGATGATCGCCGAGTCCGACCCTCTGTTCGGGATGCGGCCGGAGGTGCTCGATGTCGACGACCCCTACTCCGGGTTGGAGATCGGATCCATCCTCGACCTGCTCGGCCAGTCACCGAGCGTCGTGATCATTGAGTTGACTCATCCGGCCGGGGACGAGCTGGCGGACCGGACCCGGGTCGAGGTGCGCTTTCCGGGGCCGGGGCCGGGGCAGGAGCCGGAGCCGGATTCCGCGTCGGCCACCGGGGACTGAGCACGTCCAGCCCGAGTTGCAGAGTTAGACCTCCCGACCGGGAGGTGAGTGTCAGGAACGCCTGCAGTGCTAGAAGAGGGCCGGGCCAGATCATGGTGGGCCTCGATTCCGTCGAATCGTCGGGTCGTCGGGACGTCGGGAAACACCTAAGACCGGTAGACACCTGTTCGTTCGCACCCGCCTACGCTGACAGGATGCCGTCTTTCCGTATCACCCTGATCATCGGTGCTCTCCATTCGGGCATCGCCCCGGACTCCGTCCTGCCGCATCTGACGGCCGCCGCCGCGGAGCTGACGACCGTGGAGGCATCCGATCTTGCCGTGGTGGCCGGTTCTCCGCGCGCGATCGTGCGCTTCACGGCGGATGACGCCGCGATGGCCCTCCGGGTCGGCGACCGAGTGCTCGTCGCGGCCCGCACCCACGTGGAGCCGGTGTCGTGGCAGGTGACCGAGCGGGTCACGACGCGCTGGTACCCGGTGCGGTGACGAGCCGCGCCCCTTCGTCGCCGCGGCGCTGCTCAGGCCGGGCCGGCGCGATGATGGTCGGTCGGTGACCGAGCTCCGACACGTTGTCCCGGGCGCCGAGAACCTGGCAGCGCTCCGTGCCCCGGTGCCACCAGAGCGAGGCCGTCCAGGCGCAGAGCAGGGCGTCGATCAGGTCTTCCCGGTGTTTGTAGGCTCGGTCGACCAACGGTGAATGCTCCGTCACCAGGGCGTCCGAGACGGGATGGGAGCCCAGGTCGAGCGGCGGCGACGCTCGGGTGAGCCCCCAGATCCGCTGGATGAGGTCATCGCAGACCATGGCCCGCGCAGTCCGGCGTTCGTCCGGCGGAAGAGAGGTGCCCATGCGCTTGTAGCGGGGTCGCTTGTCGAGGTAGCCGAACTCCGCCGCACCCACGAGCGTCGTGTAGGGGTAGCACTCGAAGAAGCTGGGGGTGGCCTTATCCATCGGCGCTAGGCCGTCGGTGTAGGTCCAGCCGGAGGCTTCCAATCGGCGGCGGATCGTCACCCCGCCGGCCCAGGGGCGGCCGAGGTTCGTGGCGTTCGCGGAGACATGCCAGCGGCCGTAGCGACTGCCGGTTTCCCGCTCGCACAGGCGCATGCCGGTGGGGTTGTTCACCACCAGGGGCGCGTCAACCGCCAGCACGGCGCCGGGTTCCCACAGGGAGTCGATCCAGCGCATCACGGCATCCGTGCCGCGGGCCCAGCCGGCGTCGAGCACCCGGCCGCTCTCGTCGATGCAAGCCAGGCCGGATTCATTGGCCGGTTTCGACGTGCTGCCTTCGGCCCAGGCCAGGTCAACTCCGAGGAATCGCGTCATGAGTTATGGATAGCACAGGGAGATGGCGGGCGCAGGTTCCGCCGAGGTTCGGCGCCCCTTCGTTGGGGCGTAGTCTTTTCGGATTGTTCAACAAAAAGGACAGAGGCCCTGACGATGACCCAGACCGAGAAACCATCCACGAACGGAAAGGTCATTGCGCTGGCAGTGGCGGGAGCCTTCGGCGGGTTTCTTTTCGGGTTCGACGCGTCCGTGATCAACGGCGCGGTGAATGCCATTCAAGACGAGTACGCGCTCACGGCGACCCTCACCGGCTTCGCGGTCGCGAGCGCGCTACTGGGCGCCGCAGCCGGGGCCTACCTGGGCGGCCGGGTCGGCGATCGATACGGTCGAATTCCGGTGATGCTTCTGGGCTCGATCATGTTCTTCGTCAGTTCGGTCGGTTCCGCCTTCGCCTTCAGCATCTACGACCTCGTGCTCTGGCGCATCGTCGGCGGTCTCGGCATCGGGCTCGCATCCGTGGTGGCCCCGGCGTACATCGCCGAGATCTCACCGCGAGCGATTCGGGGACGCCTCGGATCGCTCCAGCAACTCGCCATCACGATCGGTATTTTCTCTGCTCTGCTATCCGACGCCCTGTTCGCCAACACCGCGGGAGGCGCGGGTGAGCCCTCCCTGTTCGGGATCGACGCCTGGCGCTGGATGTTCCTGGCCTGCGCGCTGCCCGCCGCCGTGTACTTCGTGATCGCGAAGATCCTCCCGGAGTCCCCACGGTTCCTGGTGCTGAAAGACCGTGAGACGGAGGCCCGCGCGGTCTTCCAGAAGGTGTGGCCCAACGGCGATGTGGACCGCGAGATCCGCGACATCCGTGCCTCGATCAAGGCCGACACGCTGGGTCAGCGTACCGGGTCACTGCGTGGCAAGGCCTTCGGCCTGCGCCCGATCGTCTGGATCGGCATCCTCTTGTCGATGTTCCAGCAGTTCGTCGGCATCAACGTGATCTTCTTCTACTCGACCACCCTGTGGAAGGCGGTCGGCTTCGAGGAGTCGAGCTCGCTCACCATCTCGGTGTTCACCGGCCTGACCAACATCGCGGTCACCTTCATCGCCATCGCCCTGATCGACCGGATCGGACGTCGGCCGATCCTGATGACCGGTTCCATCGGCATGACGCTGTCGCTGGCCACGATGGCGATCGCCTTCAGCCAGGCGGTCACTGTGGGCGGCGAGATCAGCCTGCCCGGTGCGTGGGGTGGGATCGCCCTGGTCGCGGCCAATGTGTTCGTGGTCTTCTTCGGTGCGTCCTGGGGCCCGGTGGTCTGGGTGCTGCTCGGCGAGATGTTCCCGAACACCATCCGGGTGAAGGCGCTCGGCATCGCCGCAGCGGCCCAGTGGATCGCGAACTTCCTGATCGCCGTCACGTTCCCGACACTGGCGGCAGTCTCGCTGCCGTTGACCTACGGCCTGTATGCGCTGTTCGCGGCGCTGTCATTCGTGTTCGTGCTGACCAAGATTCCGGAGACCAATGGCATGTCCCTCGACGAGGCGAACACCCTTCTGCCGCCGAAGAACGCGGCGAAGACCGCGTCGAAGAACGCGGTGAAGCAGACCGAGGTCAGATAAGCCCGTGAAGAAGTTCTCCGACGCTGACGCCGAGCCTGGCGGCACGTTCGGTCAGACGGGCGTGCTCGTCGGCGGAGAGTTCCAGAGACACGGTGTGGGAGGCATCCGGCTCGTCGAACGCGAACAGCTCCGGATGCGACGGGTTGGCCGGGAGCTTCGGGGTGGCGGCAGGTGAAGCGACGGCCCGTGCTTTCGTGGCCGAGGTCAGCGCGGGGCGCCGAACCGGTGCGACATCGCCCTCCCGCACCCAGCCGGGGCCGGCGTTGATCGGCGCGTTCCGCTGGTACGCCTCTGACACGGCTCGGGCCCGGCTGTCCGCGGCCTCGTTGAGCGGGTGGTTAGCGTGGCCCTTGACCCATTCGAACCGGTAGCGGCGTCCGGCCAGAGCTTCGTCGAGCTCCTGGAGCAGATCCAGGTTCATCACGGGCTTGCCATCCGCCTTGCGCCAGCCCTTGGCCTTCCAACCGCGCATCCACTTGGTGATGGAGTTGATCACATACTGGCTGTCGCACAGCACGAGAAGGTCGTCGTCGAGGTGCGCGGTGGCCCGGAACAGTTCGAGCACGGCCTTCAGTTCGCCCTGATTATTGGTGGCGTGCTTCCAGCCGCCGGCGGCCCAGCAGGAATCGTTGACGAACCAGGCCCATCCGGCGGGGCCGGGATTGCCCAGAGCCGAACCGTCGGCGGCGGCGATGATCGTCATACAGTGAGCCTTTCCTGTGGTCCCGCTGGTTCAGGACCTGTCTAGTCTGCCATCGCGGACCAGATGGGCGAGTCCTCATGGCCGCGGCCACTGAGAGTTCGCGGACGGGGGTTTCCGACTGGCTCTTCCGCCCAGCCCGAACGAGTTGGTTCGGTACCGGGTGCGGCGTCCGGCCCTGGAGGACCAGGGTCCACCGGGCACAGTCAGTTTTGACCGCAGGCAGCGACACAGCCAGTCGACGAGGACTCACTCAGTTAGCCGCTGATGCAGGTGCCGGACGAGATCGGGGAGCCGAGCGTGGCGGCCTGCTCTACGACCGGGTCGACTTCCTCCATGGCGAGGGCGTAACCGAGGTTCTCGGTGGTGGTCGACTTCGCGAAGATGACGCCCGTTACGATACCGGCCTCGCTGAGCAGGGGGCCGCCCGATTCGCCATGGTCGACGTCGGCAGCCAGCGTGTAGATCTGCCGGGAGGACGGGTCCTGCCCGTAGATGTCGGCGACCAGGGCCGGGGCCACGGCGACGACCTCGGCCGGCGCCGATTCGAATGGCCCGCCGAAGGGATAGCCGCTGCTCACCGCAAGGCTGCCCGGCGGAAGATTGTCGCCAAGGGAGAGCGGGGGAGCATCGAGCCCCGACACTGCGATCACGGCGAGGTCCACGATCGGGTCGAAGTAGACGATCTGACCCGAACGGGACCTGCCGTCGGGCGTGACGACGACGGGCTCCTCCACCCCGGCGACGACGTGAGCGTTGGTGAGTACCCGTTCCGGAGCGACCACGAAACCGCTGCCGGACTGGTTCTGCCCGCACGCATAGGCGGTGCCGCTGATCTTCATCACCGACGCGCTCGCCGCGCGCAGGGCGTCGCTGTCGGTGCCCACGCTCGGCACGACCGGGGCCTCGCCGTTGAAGGCCTCCACGACACGCGGGATGCCCTCGGTCACCACGATGGAGCGCAGTTGGGCCAGGAAGCTCTTCACCTGGTCCGGGGTCAGGGAGTCGATCGAGCGGATCACGCTCGACGAGCTCACCGCCGACGACACCACGGGGACCCCGAGGGCACCGATGCTGAAGGCGATCATCGAGACCACGAGGGCCGACACCGCGACGGCTGCGCCGGCGCCGAGCACGCGGTCGACGACCCGGAGCTTGTTGCGAGTGCCCTGGGGAGTCAGGATCCTGCCGATGGAGCGTCCGAGCGAGAGGCCGCCGATCAGCAGAACAGCTGCGGCCGCGAGGGTCGCGGCCGTGCGCCACTCCGCGGCGGGAACCCAGGTGCCCACGAGCGGCACCAGAAAGTAGGCGGCGACGGCACCCGCCGCGAGTCCGGCGATTCCGGCGATGCTGCCGATGAGGCCGTTGCGGTATCCGGAAATCAGGTAGCCGAACAGAACGACCAGCAGCAACACATCCAGAAAAATTGAGAATGCCATCCGTGAACCTCGTCCTGTTGTCGGTGTCGTGCGCTTGCCCACCGGCCGCATCCGTCTGAACCAGAGTACGTGGCCAGTCCTCCCCAGAATGTGAATCCGCCGAGTCGTGCACCGACCCGGCCCGGATCGGGAGGTGGAGGCGGCTCCGGAGAGGGTGGACCCATGAACAGGACAATCGTCAAGACCAGGGAAGCACATGACTTCCTCGCGCTCGTGCCGCAGCTCGCCGGGTTCTTGCCCGAGAAGAGCCTGGTGCTCGTCGCCTTCCGTGGCAACCGTACCTGCGGGGCGATGCGGTTCAACCTGCCCGACCCTGCGGCACCGGAGAAGGTGCTCAAGCGCATCGCCACCACGCTCGTGGGAACGCTCTGCAAGATCCCGGACGTCGACGCGCTGGTGCCCGTCGTCTACAGCGACGAGAACATCGTGGCTGTGGCCGGCCTGCCGCAGGAACGCTTCGTCGAGGTGCTGTGCGCTCGCGCCCGGCTCTCCGGTTTCCTGCTTCGCGACGCCCTGTGCGTGGCCGCCGACGGGTGGGGCTCGTACTTCGACCCGGACTGCCCGGCCGGCGGGCATCCGCTCCGCGCGATCGCCGCCTCCGAGGTGCACCGGGCCATCCCCGACGAGGTTCGCCGCGACCTCGCGACGCTGCAGAGTCGCGCGGACTTGCCGGTGGTCGACCCGTCGATGAGAGAGCGGCTCGGCCGCCGGCTGGCGCGCTATCAACGCCTCGGTGGCCAGGCCGGCACAATGCCCGAACTGCTTGAGCTGGCCGGTGACATCCTCGACCCGGTGGTGGCCGCGGAGGCGGCGCTCGGTTTTGACCCGCAGAACCTGGGGCTTGACGACGCGGCCGCGTTGCTGTTCCTGATGCAGGGGCCGGCCTGCCGGGACCAGATGATGCTGCAATTCGCCTTCGGAGAGACGGTCGGCCGCAACACGCACTGCCTCAACCTGCGGTATGCCATCCTGCAGCGAGCCACGGGGCGGAGCCTGGACGACATCATCGCTGAGGAGCAGTCCGACGGACTCGACAGCCCGCACTCCCGGGTCACGAGCGACCTTATGCTCGGGCTCGGCCGGGAGCGCCCCGACCCCGAACGTATCGAGCCGGCGATCCGACTGCTGAAGGTGCTGGTCGCTCTGGCGCCGCGCACGGCCAGACCGGCGCCGCTGTGCATGCTGGCCTGGCTGTCGTGGGCGATGGGGCGCGGGTCGGTCGCCGGAATCTTCGTCGACCAGGCACTCGCCATTGACCGGCAGTACGGCATGGCTGAGTTGCTCCACACCGTTTTCGGTTCGGGGCACCTACCAGACTGGGCGTTTGCGGTCCCCCCGGACGAACCCGAAAACGCCTGAGCGGAATGCCGCTATCGAACTTTTGGCGGCAGGTAACCGGCTTCAGGCATCCGGTTGGCCGTAGCGGCTACAGGTACTTGGGCGCCTCCGACAGCACGCCGTACAGGATGTCGCCGATCTCGCTGAATTCGGCCGGGCCGATGGTCAGCGGGGGAGCGAGCTGCACGACGGGGTCTCCGCGGTCGTCGGCACGGCAGTACAGCCCGGCCTCGAACAACGCCTTGGAGAGGTAGCCGCGCAGCAGGCGCTCAGACTCGGCGTCGTTGAAGGTCTCCTTGGTGACCTTGTCCTTCACCAGCTCGATTCCGAAGAAGTAGCCCTCGCCGCGCACGTCGCCCACGATCGGCAGGGCGAGCAGCTTCTCGAGCTCGGCCCGGAAAAGCGGCGAGTTCTCACGCACGTTCTCGTTGAGCTTTTCCTCCTCGAAGATGTCGAGGTTGGCCATGGCCACGGCCGCGGAAACCGGGTGGCCACCGAAAGTGTAACCGTGATAAAAGGTCGTGTCACCGTGCTTGAAGGGCTCGTAGATGCGGTCGCTGATAATGGTGGCGCCGATCGGGGAGTAGCCGCTGGTCATGCCCTTCGCGCAGGTGATCATGTCCGGCTCGATCCCGAAGGTCGTGGATGCGAACATGTTGCCGATGCGTCCGAAAGCGGTGATGACCTCGTCGGCCACCAGCAGCACGTCGTACTGGTCGCAGATCTCGCGCACCCGCTTGAAGTAGCCGGGGGGCGGCGGGAAGCAGCCACCAGAGTTCTGCACGGGTTCCAGGAACACCGCGGCCACGGTCTCCGGGCCCTCGAACTGAATCATCTCTTCGATGCGGTTGGCGGCCCACAGGCCAAACTTCTCCACGTCGTCACCGAGCCCGGAACCCAGCTCGTCGGCGCGGTAGAAGTTGGTGTTCGGGACGCGGAATCCGCCGGGGGTGACCGGTTCGAACATTTCCTTCATGGCCGGGATGCCCGTAATGGCCAAGGCGCCCTGCGGGGTGCCGTGGTAGGCCACGTTGCGGGAGATGACCTTGTGCTTGGTGGGGCGACCCTGCAGCTTCCAGTAGTACTTGGCCAGCTTGAAGGCGGTCTCCACGGCCTCGCCGCCTCCGGTCGAGTAGAAGACCCGGTTGAGGTCGCCGGGCGCGTTTGCGGCCAGACGATCGGCTAGTTCGATGGCGCTCGGGTGGGCGTAGGACCAGATTGGGAAGAACGCGAGTTCCTCGGCCTGCTTCGCCGCCACCTGGGCGAGCCGCTTGCGGCCGTGGCCGGCATTGACGGTGAACAGCCCGCTCAGGCCGTCGATGTACTTCTTGCCGTTCGAGTCCCAGATGTGGTGGCCGACACCCTTGGTGATGATCGGCACGCCGTGGCCGCTTTCGAGCACGGACTGGCGCGAGAAGTGCATCCAGAGGTGGTCTTTCGCCTTCTGCTGCAGGGTGGCGTTCTCTGCATCCGTGTAGACGCGGGGTGTGGCCGACACCTCGGCTGTGGTGTCGCCGGTGCTGTCGGTGGCAACTTCGGCGGCGACTGCGGCGACGGGCGCGGCGGAGTCGGTGGTGGCTAATGTGATTGTCATTTTTTTTACCGTGTTCCCCAGTTGTAGAACTGCTTGTGGAGTTTGAGATAAACGAAGGTCTCGGTGGAGCTGACGCCCTCGAGACCACGGATCTGTGAATTGAGGAGGTCGATCAGCTCGTCGTCGTCCTCGCAGACAACTTCGACCAGCAGGTCGAAGGATCCGGCCGTCAGGACGACGTAGTCGACGGCCGGAATGGCGGACAGCCGGTCCGCGAGCAGTCGAGTGTCCCCGGTCGCGCGGATGCCGATCATGGCCTGGCGGTAGAAGCCCAGCTGCATCGGGTCGGTGACGGCGACGACCTGCATGACGCCGGCATCCGTCAATTTCTGCACGCGCTGCCGCACTGCGGCCTCGCTCAGGCCCACCGCCTTGCCGATTTCGGCATACGAGCGTCGGCCGTCGTTCTGGAGCTGCTCGATGATCTTCTTCGAGACCTCATCCAGTGCTGCCGGCCTGCCCGCATTGCGCCCGTTTACGCTCATCCAGCGAGTATGCCAGCGGGAGTGACCTCAGGCAAGCGATTCCGCAGCAATTCACGTCAAACACAACGGAATCCTTGGGAGTTTGCCTGGTTCAGGCTCGGTTCCCGCCGCTGGGATAGTCGCTAATGGGGAGGTTCCGCCGGCTCATCGAACCACTCGGGAGTCCCGTGAGCGCTCGCGACCTTCGCAATTTCGTCATCGGCGGCCACCGTGGATAACCAATTCGACGGAGATTTTGGTTATAACCAGCTGCTTTGGCGGGTTCAGGGCCGATCCAGCCAGAATCTCGGCTCTCCTGCTGCTTCTGTGGGTTAAACCCGGCCGGGGAGTGCGGGTTTGTGGCCGCCGAGGCTGAGCATGGCGAGGGCGATGAGGGCGATGAGGGCGTCGGGTGATT
>NZ_SOFB01000017.1:0-32089 GCF_004402815.1 Cryobacterium sp. Hz7 | reverse complement strand
GGCTGCCGCGCCGGCGGCGGCCCCGGCCGCGGTGCGCGCGGCATTGCCGGCGGCGGTGCCGGCCTTGCGTGCGCTGCGGGCATCCCCCGCCTGGCGCTTGGCGGAGGCCAGGTCGAGGCGCAGACTGCGCATCGCCTCGCTGACTCCCGACCGCACGTCGTCGGCCAGTCGCCTCACGGAGTCGGCGACCTCGGTCTCGAGGTCGTGCAGGTCACCCTGGCGGGCCTGGAGTTCGGCGCGGCCGGCGTCGGTGATCTCGTAGACGGTCTTGCGGCCGTCCGTCGATTTGGTCACGAGTCCTTCCTCTTCAAGCTTGGCCAGGCGCGGGTAGATCGTGCCGGCGCTCGGGATGTACGTTCCGCCGAAGCGGTCGCTCAGCGCCTGGATCAGTTCGTAGCCGTGCCGCGGCTGATCGGCGAGCAGGCTGAGCAGGTAGAGGCGAAGGCTGCCGTGGGCGAAGACGGGGGTCATTCTCAGACCTCCCCGTTGGCGCGGGCGTCGCCCGGTTCGGTGTTTGTTCGTTCGCCGGCAGGGCCCGCGGACGCAGGCTCGCTGCTGCGACGCACCACCGTGATGTCGCCCGACACCGAGTTGGCCTGCAGCTCGAGCCAGCTGCCCTCGAGTGTGCCGGTGCTGGACTCGAAGCCCTTTCCGAAGGTGCCGCGAATCGTCTGGTCGTCCAGCTGCAGCGTGCCCGAGACGGTGTTCAGCCGGTAGCGCGTCGCCACATCGGCGCCGAGGCGCACGGTGAGGCTGCCGCTGATCGTGTTCGTGTTGATGGAATCGGGCGTGCCCTCGATGTCGAGGAACACCTCGCTGTTAACCCCGTCGAGACTGAAGCGCCGGATGGCCCCGCTCGCCGTGCAATCGCCGGAGACCGTGTGGGCGATGATGCTGCCCTCGAGGCCGCGCACCGACAGCTCGCCGTTCACGGCGTTGAGCTCCAGATCCCCGGTGACGCCGTCAACCACGATGTCGCCCGACACAGTGCTCAGCCGGGCGCCGTTCGTGAGGCCCGAGATCAGGGCCTCGGCCGAGATCACGCCGAGCTTCAGGGCCACGCCGCGGGGGACCAGGATGCTGACGTCTGCCTTCGCGGTGCCGCGGAACGATGCGAAGACCTCGATGAAGTTGTCCCAGCGCAGCTGCGGGTGGTCGATCTCGAGCGTGTCGCCGTCGACCGAGATCTTGAGGTCCTTGCCGGTCACGCTGTGCACCTCGATGCGAGTGCCCGGCTCGTCGTGGCCGATTACGTCGATCTTTCCGCCGATCATGCCCACCTTGAGCGCCCGAACGACCTCGATGTCGATCACCGTGGTCTGCCCGGGACTGACCAGCCATTTTTCCAAAGCCATGGAATTCTCCTTTTCGGGGGCGGCGTCCGCGCAACGGATGCTCACCACCTGTTCACGATATATCGCGTCTTGTTGAGATTCACGATATATCGCGAGTGGCGAGCGGACAAGCGCCGGCGGGAACTCTCAGCCGGGGTTCAGCTCTCGGTTCAGCTTTCGATTCAGGCTTCCGTACGGCGGTCAACTCTCCGGCTCGATGGTCAGGCCGAGGCGGGCGGCGCGCTCGGCCGATTCGATCGATTCGACCGGGGCGGCTCGCACGGTCAGCAGCGGGATCGGGGCTTTGTTGGCGATCTCCCGCGCCACGCTGCCAAGGAAACGCGAGCGGCGCTGCCGGTGGGAGCCGAGCGCGAAGAGGTCGTAGGCGCCGGAGCCCGCCCGGCGCAGGATCTGCTCGGTGGCGCCCCCGGTGGCCCGGGTGCTGAACGGGTGCACCGCAAGGTCGGCCAGCTGACCGACGGCGGCGGACTGGATGCCGGCGGCGATGCGGTCGAGCCTGTCGGGGGAAACGTCGCGCGCGACGTCGTAGTCGAGCACCGTCAGCAGCGTCACGGTCTGCAGCCTCGCCCCAAGGAGCAGCACGACCGTGACGGCGGCGTGGTCCGCGGCCTCGGAACCGTCGATGCAGACGAGCACCCGCACGTCTCCCTCGAGGGATTCCCCGGGAATCACGGCCGCCTCGGCCAATTCCTCCCGCTCGAGGTAGACGGCCAGGCCGGCCAGCGCGATGGCGAAGGGGCCGGCAGCCAGACCGAGAACCACCCAGATCGGGGCGTCGTGGCCGCGGCGGATCATCACGAACGCCGACGCAAGTCCCACCAGGACCCAGCCGACCGCCACCAGAAGCGGTGTCACCCAGACGCCTTCTGCCCACATGCCCTCAGCATTGGCGGCCCGCGCCGAACTTGCAAGGGCGCGAGGTCCGGCGGCCGGGGCATCCGTCGACCGGCTCGCCGCCTGAGCGCCGCCTGAGCTTCAGTACAGGAAGATCGGCAGCCAGTCGCGGGTGTGGGCGTGCACGATCACGAGGAAGACGACCGCGTCGAAGAGCAGGTGCACGATCACCACGTAGGTCAGTGATTTGGTGAGCGCGAAGGTGTAGCCCTGCAACAGCGCGAAGGGGAACGTCATCAGCGGCCCCCAGCTCTGGTAGCCCAGTTCCCACAGGAACGAGGTGAAGATCACGGCCTGCAGGAGATTGGCCTGCCAGTCGGGGAAATGACGCCTGAGCAGGGCGAACGCCGTGCAGATAAAGAAGAGTTCGTCCCAGATGCCGACGAAGCCGACGCCCACGAACAGGCGGGCGATCTCGTCGAGGGCGGTCACGGCCGGCCAGTTCTGGTAGGCGCCCGAACGGATGAAATAGGTCGGCAGAATCAGATAGCCCAGCAGCAGCACAAGCGGCAGGTACCAGCGTTCCAGGGAGGTCCAGCGCTGGCCGGTGCGGATCGGGAACCGGATCGCGTGGTCGCCGAACGCGTAGCGGGAGAGCAGGTAGGGCACGAGCACGGCGACGGTCAGCACGGTCCCCATCAGCGCCATATTCGGGTAGCTGATGTCGGCCTCGACCGAGATGGTGCTGATGATCAGCAGCCCGATCGCGATCAGGAGCAGATCCTTGAACAGGGCCCGGTCGATGGCGAAGGCGAGCCCGATGGCCGCGGCGAGTAGCGCGTAGCCGGGCAGCGGCTCGCGCGCCCCGAACAGCAGCACGGCGGAGGCGGAGAGCAGCGCGGCGGGGACGAGTCCCCAGGAGGCGCGCGGGCGCATCCGTTCGCTCGACGTTGCCGGTCCGGCGCCGCTGCCGGCGCTCGTGCCGCCTGTGAATGGGCTTCCCGTGCTCCCACTCGTGCCCGCTGCCCGTTTCGCTGACCCTGCCGCGCCATCGCCCATGAGATATGGTACCCAACCCGGGCGGGGAACGGCCGGTGCGTCTCGGCTCGCGACCGGGCATCGGGGCCCGGCGATGAACCAATTCGACGGAGATTTTGGGAGCAAGGAAGGTTTTCCAGGGTTTAAGGACCGATTCGGACGAAATCTCCGTCGAATTCGTTCGGGGGGTGCGGGCGGAACGTGTCGCCGGCTGCCCGGCCGGCTACCTCGCCGGCTACCCGGTCGCGAGATCGGGTGAATCGTCGCCGTGCAGCCCTGAAACCGACGTTTCACCCGCTTTCGCGGTCTGCGGCGCCGCTAGGTTGAGGGTGTGCATTCAGAGAGCGAACCGGTGGGCGTGGTGCAGAGGCTCATCGGCATCGATTCCGTTAACTCCGACCTGGTGCCGGAGGCTGCAGGCGAACGGATGATCGCAGCTTGGTGCGCAGACTGGCTCACCGCGCGGGGGTTCGAGGTGCACCGCCTCGAGGAGCATCCCGGGCGGCCTACGATCGTCGGCATCCGGCGCGGCACCGGGGGAGGGCGCTCCCTGATGCTCAACGGGCACCTCGACACCGTCGGCGTCGGCGGTTACGCCGGGGATCCGTTCGCGGGCGAGCTCCGGGACGGTCGCGTCATCGGCCGGGGAGCCTTCGATATGAAGGGCGGCGTCGCGGCGATCCTGGTCGCGGCGGCGCGGGCGACGGGAGTCGGGGGAACCGGGGCCCATGCGGCCGGGCCGGCCGGGGCATCCGTTCTCGCCGGAGACGTCATCGTCACCCTCGTGGCGGACGAGGAGTTCGGCAGCCTCGGCACCATGGAGGTGCTGCGCAGCTTCCGCGCCGACGCGGCGATCGTCGCCGAGCCGAGCGAGCTGTGCCTCACGCTCG
This sequence comes from Cryobacterium sp. Hz7, assembly GCF_004402815.1. Lineage (NCBI taxonomy): Bacteria > Bacillati > Actinomycetota > Actinomycetes > Micrococcales > Microbacteriaceae > Cryobacterium > Cryobacterium sp. Hz7. The sequence goes on along the minus strand of NZ_SOFB01000017.1, from coordinate 27,972 downwards.
CCCATCGCGGTTTCGCCTGGTTCGAGGTGGAGCTCACCGGGCTCGCCGCCCACGGATCCCAGCCGGAGCGCGGCATCGACGCCATCGTGCACGCCGGGCTGGTGCTGCGCGCCCTCGATGAGCTCCGGGCCGACATCGAGGCGGCGCCGGCGCATCCGCTGCTCGGCCACGGTACCGTGCGCGTGTCGACCATCGCCGGGGGTTCGGATGCCGCCACCGTCGCCGCCGCCTGCACGCTCACGATCGAGCGGCGCATGTTGCCCGGCCAGAGCCCCGACCGGGTCGAGGCCGAGCTCCGGGCGCTGCTGGAGCGGCTCGCCGACGTCGTCGCCGGGTTCCGCTTCCGGCTGACGCGGCTCGTGGCGCGTGCGGCGTTCGAGGCCGATCCGGAGTGGCCGATCGTGCGTCTGGTGACCGAACGGGCGACGGAGGTGCTCGGACGCCGGCCGGATGTCCGCGGCGAGCCGTTCTGGACCGACGCCGGACTGCTGCACGAGGCCGGCATCCCCTGCCTCGTCGTGGGCGTGGACGGTGGCGGAGCGCACGCCGACGCGGAGTGGGCGGACGCGGCATCCGTCGACGCGCTCACCGAGATTCTGACCCGCACGATCGCCGATTTCTGCGGGTAGTCCGCGCGCCCGGCGATCCCGCCCGAACCCTGCCTCGGCCCCATCGCCGTCCCTGCCCCGCTGCACCCCGCCGGCCGGGGGAGTCCATGTGGGCCTCATGGTTGTGCTGATTGTTGAACAATATGTAGGCTGGCTCGACATCAGTGACCGCCGGTGCTGACCTTCCGAGAAGTGAGCGCCCCATGGTTTTCAACGTCGTCCGCGCCAGGATTCGAGCGAAAACCGCAGGCGTGAAGAAGAAGCTGCGCGGCCCGCGCCGGGCGCAGCGTAGCGCGCTCCTCGGCGCCATGTTCCTGATGGCGACCAGCGCCGTCGGACCCGGCTTCATCGTGCAGACCACAAGCTTCACGGTGCAGCTCGGCGCAGCCTTCGCCTTCGCCATCCTGGTCTCGATCCTGGTCGACATCGCGGTGCAGCTGAACGTCTGGCGGGTAATCGGCGTCAGCGGTAAGCGAGCGCAGGAACTGGCCAACACAGTGCTGCCCGGCGCCGGCTGGTTCCTGGCCGCGCTGATCTGCCTCGGCGGGCTCGTGTTCAACATCGGCAACATCGCCGGTTCCGGCCTGGGTGTCAACGTGCTCTTCGGCCTGGACGCCAAGCTCGGCGGCATCCTCTCGGCGGCCGTCGCGATCGCGATCTTCCTCAGCAAACGGGCCGGGCTCGCGCTGGACAAGGTCGTCGTCGTACTCGGGGCCGTGATGATCGTGCTGATCGCCTACGTGGCGATCGTGTCGAATCCGCCCCTCGGCCTCGCGGTCAAGAACGCGGTGCTGCCCGACGACATCGACGTCCTCATCATCACCACACTGATCGGCGGCACGATCGGCGGCTACATCACCTACGCCGGCGCGCACCGGATGATTGACGCCGGCGTGACCGGACGGGCCCAGATCACCGAGATCACCCGCAGTTCGGTGCTGGGCATCATCATCACCGGCGTGATCCGGGTGCTCCTGTTCCTCGCCATCCTCGGCGTGGTCGCCGGGGGCGTGGACCTGACCAGCGACAATCAACCCGCGGAGGCCTTCCAGGCCGCAGCCGGCGAGATCGGGTTCAAACTTTTCGGCATCGTGCTCTGGGCCGCGGCCATCACCTCGGTGATCGGGGCGGCGTACACCTCGATCTCGTTCGTGACCACTTCACAGACCTCGCCCCGCACCCGCAGCATCGCCACCGTCGTCTTCATCGCCGTGTCAACGTTGGTCTACACGCTGCTCGGCCAGGCCCCGGCCACGCTTCTGATCATGGCCGGCGCGGTCAACGGGCTGATCCTCCCGTTCGGCTTCGCTGTCATCCTCTGGGTGGCCTGGCGCCGCCGCGACCTGCTCGGCGGCTACGTCTACCCGAAGTGGCTGCTGGGCATCGGCGTGCTGGCCTGGCTGCTGACGCTGTTCCTCGGCTATCAGTCCCTCGGCGGACTCGCGACGCTTTGGGGCTGACGGATGTGCCCGACCCCCACCCTGCACGGCCCGCCGCGCGCCGCCGCTCCGACGGCCCCCGAAGACCCCCGAAGACCCCTTGAGACTCCCGAAGACTCCCGAAGGCCCCTTGAGACTCCCGAAGACCCCTTGAGGCTCCCGAAGACCCCCGAAGGCTTCCATTTCCCGCTGCTGTCCGCCGACCCGGTGCCCCCTTTCTCCGTCGCCGACATCCACCCCGCTGCCTGCTTGATCGCCCGCCTCTGTGGCTAACTCAGGAGTTTTGTTTGCGTGGTCACCGGCTGGTGCTGGCCGCCGCACTGGTCCGCGGCTGCGGTGCGCGGCCCGGCGGGATCTCCTGAGTTAGCCACAAACCAGCGCAGCGCGGAGGAACAGCGCGGAGGAACAGCGGAGGAACAGCGCGGAGGCGCAGCACAGCCGCACGCAGGCAGCTGAGGGGAGCGGGGCCGGGCAGCCGTGCCGGATACCGCCGGCTAGCGGACGGACTCGGCCACGATCGACAGCAGCTGGGCCTCGGCGCGCTGCAGGTAGCCGGTGAGCAGGGCCGCGGCATCCGTCGACCGGCCGGCCGCCAGCAGCTCGACGATGCGGGCGTTGTCGTCGACATAGGGCGCGTGGAAGGTGGCCTCCTCGCCCATCGAATGGAAGACCAGGCGCATCTCGGCGAGCACCTGCGCCATCAGCAAATTGAGGCGGTCGCTGCCGGCCAGGGCCACGACACCGGCGTGGAACTCCTGGTTGGCACCGGCCATGCCCGGGACCGATCCGGCCTCGCGGGCCTTCCGCGCGCTCGCGACGGCCTGGCGCAGTCCGTCCAGCCTCGCCGGGGTGAGCTCCTCGGCCGGTGTGAATGCCAGGGCACCCGGCTCGAGGTAGCGCCGCACCCGGTAGATCTCCCGAATGTCGTCTGCGGTGGGCCGGGCGACGAAGACGCCCTTGTTCGGGATGCGGGTGACCACCCGTTCGGCGCTGAGCGTCGCGAAGGCCTCGCGGAGGGTGTTGCGCGAGACGCCGAGCGCGTCGCAGAGCGGCTCCTCGGGGAGCTTCGTGCCGGGCGGCAGGTGGCCGGCCGCGATCCGCTCGCGAAGCACCCCCGACACCCACTGGCCGGTCTCGGCATGACGCGCCGACGCGGTGCGGTGACGCAGGTCGGCGAGGGTCTCGGCGAGGGTCATGGTGCCCACGATACCGCCCGGTCGGAGCGGCGGCCCGAGGACGGGCGGGGTGTTCCGGCGGTTCCGGCGGGCAGCCGGAACCGGGCGACGGATACGCTCAGTCCCCGATCGAGGCGACCGCGCTGTCCACCGCCACCGTGTCGCCGGGCTGAACCAGCTGCTCCCGCAGGATTCCGCTGCGGTGCGCCACCACGATCGACTCCATCTTCATGGCCTCGAGTACGAGCACCGGGTCGCCTGCGGCCACGAGCGCACCGGATGGGGCCATCCACTTCACGACCGAGCCGCCCATGCTGGCCCGGAGGGTGGCCGGGTCTGCGGCGGGGGCCGAGTGGCCCCCGGTGGGAAGGCCGTCGGCAGCGGTGACAGCGGCCGCACCGGCCGCGCCGCCCAGCCCGCGAAGGAGACTGTCGAGGAGGGCGGCAGGCAGGCCGAGCGCCATCCGTCGCCCGTCGACCTCGATGGTGATGGTGTGGCGGGCGGCCTCCGGCGGCACGGGATTGAACTGGGGGTCGCTGGGCAGTTCTTCGGAGAAGTCGGCCTGGATCCAGCCGGTGTGCACGTCGAGGTGGTCGGGCGCGGTGAATGCCGTCGAAGTGACCACGGCACGGTGGAACGGCAGCACGGTGGGCAGGCCGGTGATCTCGAACTCGGCAAGGGCTCGGCGGGCGCGGCGCAGGGCCTGCTGCCGGTCGGCGCCGGTGACGATCAGCTTGGCGAGCAGGGAGTCGAACCGGTCCGGCACGATGCCGCCTGCCCTGACCCCGGAATCGACCCGGATGCCCGGCCCGGTCGGCACGGTAAAGGTCGCCACGGTCCCGGGGCACGGCAGGAACCCGCGCCCCACGTCTTCGGCGTTGATTCGGAACTCGAACGAGTGCCCCCGCGGTTCGGGGTCGGTGAAGATGGGAACGGGCCCGCCGGCTGCGATCTGCAGCTGCGCCAGTACCAGGTCGATGCCGCTGGTCTCCTCGGTGATCGGATGCTCGACCTGCAGCCGGGTGTTCACCTCGAGGAACGAGATGGTGCCGTCCTGCGCGAGCAGGTACTCCACGGTGCCCGCGCCGGTGTAGCCGGCGGCCCGGCAGATGGCCTTGGCCGAGGAATAGATCTGGTTTTTCTGCGCAGGGGTGAGGAACGGCGCGGGCGCCTCTTCGACGAGCTTCTGGTTGCGGCGCTGCAGCGAGCAGTCGCGGGTGCCCACGACGATCACGTTGCCGTGGGTGTCGGCGAGGATCTGCGCCTCCACGTGGCGGGGTTTGTGCAGGAACCTCTCGACGAAGCACTCGCCGCGGCCGAAGGCGGCCGTCGACTCGCGCACGGCCGAATCAAAGGACTCCTCGATCGCATCCATGTCCCAGACGACCTTGAGGCCGCGGCCGCCGCCGCCGAACGCCGCCTTGATGGCCACCGGCAGGCCGTGCTCCATGGCGAAGGCGCGCACCTCGGCGGCGGTCTCCACGGTGCCCTCGGACCCGGCGACCAGGGGAGCTCCCACCCGGATGGCGATCTCACGGGCGGAGACTTTGTTGCCCAGCACCCGGATCGCGGCGGGCGTCGGACCGATCCAGAGGAGTCCCGCGTCAATCACGGCCTGAGCAAAATCGGCGTTCTCCGAGAGGAAGCCGTAGCCCGGGTGCACGGCGTCGGCGCCGGAATTCTGGGCGATGCGCAGCAGCTTGGCCACGTTGAGGTAGCTGTCGGTCGGGCTGTCGCCGCCAAGTGCCCAGGCCTCCGTGGCGGCCGAGACGTGCAGGCCGTCGGCGTCGACGTCCGCGTAGACGGCCACGGAGTCAAGGCCCGCGTCGTCGCAGGCGCGAGCGATGCGCACGGCGATCTCGCCGCGGTTGGCGATCAGAACTTTCTGCATGGTTCAGCTCTCATTCGGGGCGTGTGTTCGGGGGGTGTTTGGGGCACGCGCGGGGGCTGCGCCGCTCCGCGCGTGGCGTGCCGGCAGCGCAGCGGCGCAGCAACCGCGTAGCGCGTGAGGGCGGGTATCAGGGGGAGGCGGGGACGGGCTCGGCTGGAAGGGGCTCGGCAGGCACGGGCGTGAAACGGATGCGCGCACCCGTCGGCAACTGTGCCGCGAGGTCGAGGTCCTCGGTGAGCACGACGCCGATCACGGGGTAGCCGCCGGTGACCGGGTGGTCCGCGAGGAACAAAACCGGCAGGCCCGACGGCGGCACCTGGATGGCCCCGCGGGCCGTACCCTCGCTGGCCAGCTCACCCGGCCGCGACCGGGCGAGCGGCTCACCGGCCAGCCGCAGGCCGATCCGATTCGACTGATGGGTGACGGTCCACTCCGCGTCGCCGAACCGGTCGACGGATGCCGGCTCGAACCAGTCCGCGCGGGGTCCCGGCACGAAGCGCAGCACGGTGACCTCGGCCGGGGCCGGCGGCGGGGTCTCGGGGTGGTGCACGGCGCTGCCGGGGGCGGGCGGCAGCATCCGGAGCACGGTGCCCGAGGTCAGCGGGGCCGGACCGATGCCGCTGAGGGTGTCGGTGGACCGGCTGCCGAGCACCGGGTCCACGTCGATGCCGCCGCGAAAGGCCAGGTAGCTGCGCGCGCCCGAGCGGGGGGCTCCGAGCGACAGGGTCTGCCCGGCGAAAAGGGAGACGGCGGAATCCATCGGCAGCTCGCGGTGGCGGCCGGCGGCATCCGTCACCGTGAGCGGCAGAACGGCACCGGTGACGGCGAGCACCTGGTCTGCCAGCGCGGTCAGGGACAGGCCGCCGAGGGCGTTCTCGAGCACGGCGGCCGTGGCCGGATTTCCAACGACCCGGTTGGCGCGCCGCAGGGCGCCACGGTCGAGTGCGCCGGACGCGGTCACGCCTTGGTCGGCGTAACCGGGGCGGCCGAGGTCCTGCACGGTCGTCTGCGCGCCGGGGGAGAGCACGCGGATGCCGGTGGCGGGGGTGGGGGCCGCGGTTGCCGCGACATCGGGAGTGGCCGCCGCTGCCGGAGTCCCAACCGCGACTGCGGTCTCCGGTACGAGGACCCCCGCGGCTGCGACCTGCTCGCGCACCGCGCGGAACCGCACCCGGTCACCCGGGCGGATCAGGGCCGGCTGCGAACGCTTTAGGTCCCAGAGCAGGGCGTCCGTGCGGCCGAGCAGCTGCCAGCCGCCGGGGGAGGCGCGGGGGTAGACGGCGGAGTAGTCGCCGGCCACGGCCACGGAGCCGGTGGGCACCGAGCTGCGCGGCGAGCTGCGCCGGGGCACGGTCAGCACGGCGCTCGCGCCGGTGAGGTAGAGGAAGCCGGGGGCGAAGCCGCCGAACGCGGCGGTCCAGTCCTGGCCGGTGTGCGCGGCGATGACGCCCTCGCTGCTGAGGCCGGTGTGCGCGGCGACGTCGGCGAGGTCTTCCCCGTCGTAGACGGTGTCGATCCGCACGAGCGCGGCGTTTGCGGGGGCGGCCGGCAGCACCTGCAGCTGCCGCAGGGCGTCGGCGAATCCCCGTGCGGCGGAGGCAGAGACGCCGGTGATCAGCACGGTTTCCGCGGCGGCGAGCACGTCGAGCTGCCCGGCCAACGGATGCCGCTGCAGGTGTGCCTGCAGGTCGAGCACGTCGGCCAGGCTGGGCAGTCCGACCAGCACGGCGCGGTCGCCGACGGCTCGGATGATGCGAACGGGATCGGACACGGGGCTAGACGAAGCTTCGAATGCGGATTCCGGCATCCTGCAGCGCGGAGCGCACCGCACCGACCAGCGCGACCGCGCCGGGGGTGTCGCCGTGCAGGCAGATGCTTTCGGCCGTCACCGTGAGGAGGCTGCCGTCGACCGTGCGCACCTGGCGGTCACCGGCCAGGCGGAGCGCCTGCTCGGTGACAGCGTCGGGGTGCAGCAGCACGGCGCCGGGCCGGGACCGCGAGACCAAAGAGCCGTCGGAGTTGTAGGCGCGGTCGGCGAAAGCCTCCACGACCGTGCGGAGCCCCGCCGCGTCGGCGAGGCGCTGGATCTCGGAATCGGGCAGCACCATCACGGGCAGGCTCGGGTCGACGGCGCGGATCGCGTCGACGACGGCCTGCGCCTGCACCTCGTCGTGCGCGATGGTGTTGTAGAGGGCGCCGTGCGGTTTGACGTAGCTGACCCGGGTTCCGGCGACCGCGGCCAGGGCCTGCAGCGCGCCGATCTGGTAGATCACCTCGTCGGTGAGGTGACCGGGCTCCATGTCGATGAACCGGCGGCCGAAGCCGGCCAGGTCCCGGTAGCCCGGGTGCGCGCCGACCGTCACGCCGGCTGCGGCGGCGGCGGTGCAGGTGGCGCGGATCGTGCTCGGATCCCCGGCGTGGAAGGCGCAGGCCACGTTCACGCTGGAGACGGAGGAGATGATCGCTGCGTCGTCGCCGAAGGACCAGTTGCCGAAGGATTCCCCGACATCACTGTTTAGATCGATGCTGTCTGAATCGATGCTGGACATCCGGGTCTCCGTCCGTGGAAGTTTGGTTAAGGATGCACCACTTCCACAGATTGTTCAACAATGTATTGGCGGGTGGAAGCCCGATTCGGCGCCGGAGTCAGTTCGCGGGGCTGTCGATCGAGGGCTCGGAGGGCGGCACGGAACCCTCGAGGGTCTCCTCGAGCCGGGCGTCGTCGTTCTGGGGCAGGGTGATCGCGAAGAACGGGATCGTCCAGTGGCAGAGCGGGCCGACGAGCACGGCGAAGAGCACCGTGCCGATGCCCACGTTGCCGCCGAGCGCCCAGCCGATGCTGAGCACGGTCACCTCGATGCCCGTGCGCACGATCCAGATGCGCCAGCCGGTGCGCTGGTGCAGGCCCGTCATCAGCCCGTCGCGCGGGCCGGGGCCGAAATGCGCGCCGATATAGAGGCCGGTAGCGATCGCCAGCACCAGAAGCCCGGCCGCGAACAGCAGGATGCGCACCCACAAATCCTGCCCCGTCGGGATCAGCCAGAGGCCGACATCCGCCGCCGGCCCGACGAGCAGGGCGTTCAGCACGGTGCCCACGCCCGGCTTCTGGCGCAGCGGGATCCAGAGCAGCAGCACGACGCCGCTGATCAGGATGGTGACCAACCCAAAACCGAGGCCGGTGCGGCCGGATATGCCCTGGGTGAGGACGTCCCACGGGGCCACGCCGATCTCGCCGCGCACAATCAGCGCGATCCCCAAGCCGTAGAGGAAGAGGCCGATGAGGAGCTGGACGAGGCGACGGGTCATGGAAGTACATCCAATTGCACTATCGGCCCGTTATCAAGTTGCCAGGCCGACCCGGCCCGGCGTCGCGGATGCCGCCTTCCGCGCCGCCGGCGACCTGTCGGGCCGGCCGCTCGTGCGCAGACCGTGCCTAGTCGTCGAGAACGAAGGTGACTTCGATCACGACGTCGTACGAGGTAATCTCACCGTCTGTCACCTCCACCTTCTGTTCCTTGACCCAGGCGCCGGAGACCCCGCGCAGGGTCTTGCTCGCCCGGGCGATGCCGACGGCGACGGCATCCTCGAAGGATCTGTCGGACCGGATGCTGAGTGTTGTTACGCGTGCCACAGACATAATTGCTCCTTGTCGTTCGGGTTGATGGTGCGTCTTGCGGCCGAGGGTACGCCCCTCCGCCTGCCTCGGCCCGACGGATGCCCCGGGCAGGGAAGTCTGCACACCCTGCAATGAGATACTGAACGGGTGCATTTTCTCGCTGTCTTGAGCATGAAGAACCGGGCGCTGATCGCGCTGATCACCATCGTCGTCGCCGTTTTCGGCAGCCTCGCCCTGACCAGCCTCAAGCAGGAGCTGATCCCTTCCCTGCAGCTGCCGCAACTGGTGGTCTCGACGAGCTACCCGGGCGCCTCGCCCGAGGTCGTCAACGACGACGTGTCGACGCCGATCGAGACGGCGATCCAGGGCATCCCCGGGCTCGAATCCACCTCGACGACCAGCAGCACCAACGCGTCGCTGGTCAGCGCCACGTTCACCTACGGCACCGACCTGGTCAAGGCCGAATCGCGCATCAGCCAGGCCATCAACCGCATCAAGTCGACCATGCCTGAGAACCTCGACCCGCAGGTGCTCTCCGGCAGCATCGACGACTTCCCGGTGCTCTCCCTCGCCGTGTCCGGCGGCGACCGCGACACCCTCGCCGACGACCTCAAGCGCAGCGTACTGGGCGACATCCGTGATGTGCAGGGCGTGCGCGAGGCAGCCCTGGTCGGCGACGTCGGCCGCCGCGTGACCATCACGCCGGATGCCGCGAAGCTGGCCGAACGCGGCCTGACCAGCCAGGGCATCCGCAGTGCGCTGGAACAGAACGGGTCGCTGATCCCGGCCGGTTCGCTGACCGAAGACGACACCACCCTCTCGGTGCAGACCGGCTCGAAGCTCGGCGAGGCCGAGGACATCGCGGCGCTTCCGATCCTCGCCCCGGTGCCCGGCGCGGGTCTGACCACCATCGGCGACGTCGCCAACGTCGCCCTCGGCGAGAACCCGGTCGCGAGCATCTCCCGTGTCGACGGGCAGCCGGCCCTGACCATCGCGGTCACCAAGGTGCCCGCAGCGAACACGGTCGACGTGTCCGAGGCCGTGCGCGCGATCCTGCCCCAGCTGGAGGCGGCGGTCCCCGGCGCGACCTTCACGGTCGTCTTCGACCAGGCTCCGTTCATCCAGGAATCGATCGACGCGCTCACCGAAGAGGGCCTGCTCGGACTGATCTTCGCCGTTCTCGTGATCCTCGTGTTCCTGCTCTCGGTGCGGGCGACCCTGGTCACGGCGATCTCGATCCCGACCTCGGTGCTGATCACCTTCATCGGCCTGCAGGGCGTGGGCTATTCGCTGAACATCCTCACCCTCGGCGCCCTCACCATCGCGATCGGGCGCGTCGTAGACGACTCCATCGTGGTGATCGAGAACATCACCCGCAACCTGGTCGAGGGCGCCGACCGCGCCGCGACCATCGTGCGCGCGGTGCGCGAGGTGGCCGGGGCGATCACGGCATCCACCATCACCACCGTCACCGTGTTCCTGCCGATCGCGTTCGTCGGCGGCTCGACCGGGGAACTGTTCCGGCCGTTCGCGCTAACCGTCTCGATCGCCCTGCTCGCGTCGCTGCTGGTGTCTCTGACCATCGTGCCCGTGCTCGCATACTGGTTCCTGCGGCCGGCCAGGGCGGTCGCGCCCGCCCCGGTGGTTGAGCTCGTCGAAACCCCCCTGGCCCTTACTGCGGAGGTCTCGACAGGCTCGCCCACCGTCAGCGTCGAGCCCACCACCTCGCGCCGCACCCGCCACAACGGCAGCGCGGACGCCCCACCCGAGGAGCGCCCGAGCCGCCTTCAGACCGGCTACCTCCCGGTCATCCGCTGGACCCTGAACCACGCCGTCGCGACACTCCTGGTCGCGGTGCTCGTTCTGGGCGGCACGGTGGCCCTGGTTCCCTATATGAAGATCAACTTCCTCGGCTCGACCGGGCAGACCACCTTCCAAGTCACCCAGACACTGCCGGTGGGCACCAGCCTCGCAGCTCAGGACGACGCCTCCACGGCCGCCGAGAAGTCCCTTCGCGGCACCGACGGCGTCGAAATCGTGCAGGTCTCCATCGGTGGCGGCAACGCCCTGGCCGCATTCGGCGGCGGCGTGTCGTCAAACACCGTGACCTACTCGATCACCACCGACGGGGAGGCCAACCCCGACGAGGTTCAGGATGTCGTGCGAGACCAGCTCACGGCCCTGAACGGAAGCGGAGAATTCTCGATCTCGTCCGGCGGAGGGTTCGGCGGGACATCCGATATCGCCGTGGATGTGACCGCGGCCACGAACGCCGACCTGCAGAGGGCCACCGACGCGGTGCTCGCCTCCGTGGAGGACCTCGACGCGATCAAGGAGAGCTCAAGCAATCTGGCGGCCTCACGCCCCTACATCGCGGTGACCGTCGACCGGGATGCCGCGGGTGCCGTGGGCCTGAGCGAGCTCGCCCTGGGCGCACTGGTGTCGCAGGCCATGCAGCCGAGCGTGATCGGATCCATCGTGATCGACGAGACGACCCTGTCGGTCTACCTGCAGTCCGAGGCTCCGCCGACGACGACGGCCGAGCTCGCGGCCCTGAGTATCCCGACCCTGGCCGGACCGGTTGCCCTGGACACCCTGGCCAGGGTCGAGCAGGTCGAGGGTCCGTCCACCCTCACCACGACGAAGGGGCTGCGCACGGCGACCGTGTCCGCCACCCCCAGCATCGACGACCTGGGTGCGGCTAACGCGCAGATGACGGCAGCCCTGGCCGACACCGCTTTGCCGGAGGGCGCGACGGCGACGCTCGGCGGGGTCACCGCCGACCAGACCGAGGCGTTCGCGCAGCTCGGGCTCGCGCTGCTGATCGCCATCCTGATCGTCTACATCGTGATGGTGGCGACCTTCCGGTCGCTGCTGCAGCCACTGCTGCTGCTGGTGTCGGTGCCGTTCGCGGCGACCGGCGCGATCGCCCTGCAGGTGATCACCGGCATCCCGCTGGGTGTGCCCTCGCTGATCGGCGTGCTGATGCTGATCGGCATCGTCGTGACCAACGCCATCGTGCTGATCGACCTGGTCAACCAGTACCGGCGTCGCGGGCAGTCGGTGCGGGAGGCGCTGGTCAACGGTGCGTCCCGTCGTCTGCGCCCGATCCTGATGACCGCGCTCGCCACGATATTCGCGCTGCTGCCGATGGCGGTCGGCCTCACCGGAACGGGCGGTTTCATCTCGCAGCCGCTGGCCCTCGTTGTCATCGGCGGGCTGGTCTCCTCGACCGTGCTGACCCTGGTGGTGCTGCCCGTGCTGTACTTCCTGGTCGAGGGCGGCCGGGAGCGCCGGGCCGAGCGGCGCGAGCTGCGCGCATCCGCCGGCGCCATCTCCGACGTGTCCCGTGCCTGACTTCTGCACAGTGTGAGCCGCGCGGCGAACGGCCGTATGTTTCCGCGCATCCGCCGGGCCGAGCGGCGCGCATTCGCCGGGGTTGTGCACGCAACGCTGCGGCTAACTCAGGAAAACCTGTGTCGGCTGCAGCCCCTGCCCCCGGAATCAGGCAACGGATGCCGCGGCCTGCCCCGGATCTCCTGAGTTGGCCACCGTGCGGCCGAAGCCGGCCCGGCTCTAGAAGCTGACCGGGGCCGGGGCCAGCGGGCCGGTGCGCACGAGCACGGTGCTGTCGTCGTCACAGCCCTCGATCGGGTTCGGCGTGGCCACCCGGCTCGCGGTGTCCCAGCCGGGCAGCGTCACGTCGAGGGCGCCGACCGGCACGAGGGGACAGCCGCACGCGCCGGCTTGGCCGAGGTGCAGCAGGCTGTACGCGGATGTCCCGGGCGCCAACGCGAGGACCGCCACCGGGTACCAGCGTCCCGGCTCGGTGTCGGAAGCGGACCCGACCGGCACATTCGGGGCCGCGCCGACCAGAGTCGTCACCGGGTAGCCCTCGACCGTGCACGCCGCCGGGCCGGTGTTCGTGAGGCGCAGGTCCCAGTAGAAGTTGCCCATGCCGCTGTCCTGAGGCCTCGATTGCAGCGACAGCGCCAGTTGGTTCGGACCGCAGGTGCCGGCGGAGGCCGAATCGGCGGGAGCGGGTGTCGAGGACTGCGTGGCTGGGGAGGTCGGGGTCGAAGCTGCCGTCGGGGTCGAACCGGGCGGCGAGACATCGCCGGTCGGGGGTGAACCCGGCCCCGCGCATCCGGCCAGCACCAACGCCGCCGCGCACCCCAGTCCGACTGCCATTGACCGCCCTCGACCCCGCATCACCGTCATAGCCCCAGTTTCACACTGCCTGGGCGTTGTCGCCCAGGGACACGGGCGCGGGCCAAAGATGTGTAACATCCCCCGCGAAGCTGACCTAGACTCATTTCCAAAGGGGGGTCTGATGACCACGCAATTTCCGAAGTTCCTGGAGGCACGCTACCGGGTTAAGGACCTGATCGGCCGCGGCGGAATGGCCTCGGTCTACCGGGCCACCGACGAGCGTCTGGGTCGGGACGTGGCGATCAAGATCTTCGAACTTCGCGCCACCGACGTGCCCAATATTCAGCGCCAGCAAGCCGAGATCAACGTGCTGGCAAGCCTGAACCACCACAGCATTGTCACCCTGTTCGACGTCGGTGTGGACCGGACCGAGGCGGACCACCCGCAGATCTTCCTTGTGATGGAGCTCGTGGACGGCGTCAACCTGCGTCAGCGACTCGACCGGGATCCGATGTCGACGCGGCACATCGCCCAGATCGGTTACGACCTGGCGGAGGGGCTCGACTACATCCACGGGCGCGGCGTCATCCACCGTGATATCAAACCGGCGAACATCCTCCTCGCGGAATACAGCTCGGATTCCCGAGCGCGCGCGCGGCTGACCGATTTCGGCATCGCCCTGTTCCCGGACAGCGCGCGGGTGACCACCCAGGGGATGACGACGGGCACGGCCGCCTATCTCAGTCCGGAGCAGGCCCGGGGAGAGAACCTCGGCCCGGCGAGCGACATCTATGCGTTGGGGCTCGTGCTCCTGGAATGCTTCACCGGTGAGACGGCGTTCCCCGGGGAGCCGATCCCGTCGGCCCTGGCCAGACTCCAGCGCGACCCTGCCATCCCGCAGGAACTCGCCCCGGAGTGGCGGCACCTTCTGTCGACCATGCTGGCCCGCAAGCCGGAGCAGCGCCCGCCGACCGCGGAGGTGGTGCTCGCTCTGCACCAGGCTGTTATCGCGGAAACCGGCCGCCATCGTAGTGCCGTGGATCACCTCGTCAGCGACGAACCCGCACGGCTGCACGAGGTCGCGCGCCTCGACATTCTCGACACTCCCGCCGACGGCGCCTTCGACCGGATTGCCGCGCTCGCCGCCCGGTTGTGCGATGTGCCGATCGCGATCGTCAGTATCGTCGACACCGACCGTATCTGGTTCAAATCGCATCACGGCCTCGACCTCGAGGAGATCCCCCGCGATCCGGGCCTCTGTGCCTCGGCCATCATGTCCGAGGGACCCTGGGTGGTAGAGGATGCCCGCACCGACCCGCGCGCGCTCGCAAACCCACTCGTGGCCGAGGAATTCGGCCTGCAGTTTTATGCCGGAGTACCCCTGACGACCCGGAACGGTTACAACCTCGGCACCCTGTGCGTTATCGACTTCCGACCGCGCGCCATCACCGCGCCCGAGCTCCGCACCCTCACCGACCTTGCCGCTCTGGTGATGAGCGAACTCGAACTGCGGCTGGAAAGCCGGCGCGCCGCTCTTTCCTGAAGGGAAGCGGCCCCATGAGCGGTCAGGCGGTGTGGCCAGGCGCAGTGGTCACGCGGATTCCTCGCTCAGCCGGCACCGACCTCGATGACGCTGACGCGCAGCCCGTCGAGAGCGGCGACCCGCAACTGGTAGTCCCCGGCCGAGACGGTGTCGCCCACCTGGGGCATGCGTCCGAGCCGGTAGGTCACGAAGCCGGCCGCGGTCTCATAGGGGCCGTCCTCGAGTTCGACTCCTGTGGCATCCGTGAAGTCTTCGATATTCAGGCCGCCATCCGCCAGCCGGGCCTGGCCGTTCTCGTCGGAGTGTCCCTCGGGCACAGGCAGGTCGTATTCGTCGTGGATCTCACCCACGAGCTCCTCAACGAGATCCTCGAGAGTCACGATACCGTCGGTGCCGCCGTATTCGTCGACGACGATCGCGATGTGCACGCCGGCACGGCGCAGCTGGGTCATGGCCGGCAGGATGCGATTGGTGCCGGGAAGGAAGACGATGGCCCGCACCACCTCGGCTACGGTCGTCGCGCCGGGGTGAGCGTCGGGGTCCAGGAGATCGCGCACGTGTACGAAGCCCAGCACCTCGTCGATTGAGCGGCCGATCACCGGGTAGCGCGAGTGCGGCAGCGACCGGATCTCCTCCAGGGCGGCGGGAATCGTCTGCTTGCCGACCAGGAAGTCGACGTCTCCGCGATGGCGCATCACCTCCTTGACCAGCCGGTTGGTGGCGTCGAGCACTTCACTCAGGATGTGCCGTTCCTCGACCTCGAGGCCCTCGTGTGCGTCGACGAGGTCGCGCAACTCCTCATCAGACACGAGCTCGCTCCGGGCGTGCGGGTCTCCGCCCAGGAGCCGCACAACGGCGTTCGTCGAGACGGACAGCAGCCAGATCACGGGGCGCATCAGGGTCGCGAAGACCTGGAGCGGTGGCGCGAGCGCGAGCGCGAAGCTGCTGGCCTTCTGCAGCGCGAATCGCTTCGGCACGAGTTCCCCCAACACCAGGGAGAGGTAGGCGACGAGGAGCGTCAGACCGACCAAGGCAAGCGTGTCCGCGGCGCCTTTCGACAGCCCGAGTACCACCAGCAGTGGGGCGAGGTCGGGCGCCAGCGTGGAGGCACCGTAGGCGGCGGACAGGAATCCGGCGACGGTGACGCCGATCTGCACGGCCGCCAGAAACCGGTTCGGGTCCCGGGCCAGGTGGGCGACCGTTTTGCCACGGGTGCTTTCGCGTTCCAGCGCGCGCAGCTGGCTCTCGCGCAGGGACACCAACGCCAACTCGGTCGCTGCGAACACGCCGCCGATGAGCACGAACAGCAGCACGAGCGCCAGGTTGAGCCAGGTATAAACGTCCATGCCGGTCATTCTAAAGCCGTTCGAGGACTCCACCCGGGCCGCGCCGCTGCGTCGGCTCCTCCGGCGTGTGGCTAACTCAGGAGATCCGGCGAGTCGGCTGCTCATCGGGTCGCGGTGCCGCGGAATTGCAGGGGGCGTGGTGACGAAGCCAGCCATTCTCCTGAGTTGGCCACGGGCGGGTGGGCTCCTGGCCGGCCGGCGAGCTGCCTGGACGTCGGCTGGCTGGCTGTCCGGCGACGGAGTGTCCTGGCCCGGGAGGTGGTCTTCAATGCCTCGCGTGCATAACTCCTGCGATTTCTCGGGACCGGCGCCGGACATCCGCGGAATTCCGGGGGTGCCCGATGAGTGATTGAGCAATGTGCAGGAGTCATGCACGACGGGGTGGGTTGGAGGGGGACGGCGAGGGAGAGGGGACAGTGAGGGCGCGAGGCGGGAATCCCCCGGTCAGGCCGGGAGCGGTGATGGGCCGCGGCGGCCGGCCCGCACACCCTGCCGCCAGACCGCCCAGGTCAGCGGCACGCCGGGGCGGTAGGCGAGATGAGCGACGGATGGCGCGTCAAGCACCTGCAGGTCGGCCCGCCCGCCCACGCGCAGGGCTCCGACCGCGTCCGTTCCCGTGTCGCGGCCGAGAGCCCGGGCTCCGCCGCGGGTCGCCGCCCACACCGCCTCCTCGATCGTCAGACCCATTTGTAGCACCGCGGTGGCCACGCAGAACGCCATCGACGTCGTGTAGGAGCTGCCCGGATTGCAGTTGGTGGCCAGGGCGATGCTCGCGCCTGCGTCGAGCAGTCGCCGGGCCGGCGGGAACGGCTGCCGCGTGGAGAGGTCGCAGGCGGGCAGGAGGGTGGCCACGGTGGCTGAGGCGGCGAGGGCGTCGAGGTCCGCCGGCTCGAGGTGGTTGCAGTGGTCGACGCTTGCCGCGCCGAGCTCCACCGCGAGGCGCACCCCGCCGCTGAATCCCAGCTGGTTGCCGTGCAGGCGCAGGCCGAGGCCGGCGGCGCGGCCGGCCAGCAGCACCTCCCGGCTCTCCGCCACATCGAACGCCCCGACCTCGCAGAACACGTCGACGAACTGTGCGTGCGGAGCCACCAGGGCGAGCATCGGCCCGGTGACCAGGTCCAGGTAGTCGCGCCGGTCGATGCCCGGCGGCACGATATGCGCACCGAGGAATGTGACGACATCGGCGACGGATGCCGCCACCCGAGCCGACCGCGCCTCGCTCGCCAGGTCGAGGCCGTAGCCGGTCTTGCTCTCGAGGAACGTGGTGCCCTGCGCCTCCGCCTCTCGCCGCAGCCGGGCCGCCGCGGCCGTGAGCTGCGCCTCGGTTGCGGCGCGAGTGGCAGCCACGGTGGTCAGGATTCCCCCCGCCGCGTAGGGCTGCCCGCCCATCCGGGCCTCGAATTCCGCGGCCCGGTCGCCCGCGAACACCAGGTGGGTGTGGCTGTCGACCCAGCCGGGCAGAGCGGCCCGGCCGCCGGCATCCGTGCGGACATCGGCCGCCGGTGCCGCGGACGCCGGTCCGATCCACGCGATGCGGCCGCCCTCGATCACGAGGGCGGCGTCGGCGAGGCGCGGGGCGCCGTCCGCCTGCGTGGTCAGTTCCCGGATACCGGTGATCAGCTCGGTCGGTTCGGGGGTCATGGTCGTTCTCCTGACGCGAGCGCGGCGGTGCCGTCGAGCGCGGCGAGGGCGTCGCGCAGCAGGATCTCGGGTCGCAGCTCGGGTTGCAGCGTGCTCGGCGGGCGCCCGCCAGGCCCGCCCGCGCCACCCACCAGCACCCCGGAGTCGGCGACGACGCGTCCGCCCACGATCACCCGGCGCACGTCGGCGGCCGTTGCGGTCAGCGGCAGCTGCTCCGGCAACGATCCGGCTGTGCGGATGCTGTCGCTCGCCACCTCCACGAGGTCGCACAGGTCACCGGGGATGAGGCGCTGCCGGCCGAGTCCGAGCGCGGCATAGCCGTGGTCCGAAGCGGCCACGAGCAGTTCGGCGGGCGTGAACCGGCCGCGCCGGCCCGATGCCAGGCGCTCGCCGGCCTCCAGGCCGCGCATCTCGAGCAGCGGGTCGATGACGGCGTTCTGGTCCGAGCCGAGGGCTATCCGCGCGCCGGCCCGCTGCAACGCCAGGGCCGGCCCGATCCCGTCGCCGAGGTCGGCTTCCGTGGTCGGGCAGATCACAACCGAGGCCCCGGATGTCCCGATCAGCGCCACATCCTCGTCGGTGAGGTGCGTGGCGTGCACGACGCTCAGCCGCGGAGCGAGCGCCCCGATCCAGGCCAGCACCTCGGTTGGGGTCCGGCCGTAGGCGGCCCGGCAGTCCGCGTTCTCCTGAGGCTGCTCCGACAGGTGGATGTGCAGTGGAACGGCATCGGGCAGCCCGGCGAGCGCCTCCCGGATCGCGGTCGGGGACACCGCCCGCACCGAATGGATCGCCGCGCCCAGGGTGACGCGGGCATCCGTGCCGGCCTGGATGTCGGCCTGGCTGTCAGCAGGGGAGCCGTCGCCGTCATCGGCCGTGGCAGCACGGCCGAGCGCCGCGCGCAGCGAGTGCCACCGGGCCAGCCAGGCGGCCGCCGATCCGTCGCCGAAGGCGCGCTGCGCGGGGGTGAGGGGCATCCCGATCCCGCCGTCGAGGTAGAGCGTGTCGAGCAGCACCAGACGGATGCCCACCTCCCGTGCCGCGGCCGCCAACGCCAGTTCCATGGCGTGTTCGGCGGGGTATCGGGAGCCGCCCGGCCGGTGATGCAGATAGTGGAACTCGCCGACTGCCGTGAAACCGGAGGCCAGCATCTCGGCGAACACCGCCCGTGCCAGCAGGAAGTACTGCTTGGGGTCGAGGCCGGCGGCCACCTGGTACATGGCCTCCCGCCACTGCCAGAAGTCGCCGCCGGCGTCGTGGGTGCGGCCCCGCAATGCCCGGTGGAAGGCGTGCGAGTGCGCGTTGGCCAGCCCCGGCAGCACGGTGCCGAGCCGCACGTCACCGGGCCGCGGCTCGGAGCGCGGTGTGACAGCCTGAAGGCGCCCGTCCGTGCCCACCTCCAGCCGCACGCCGGGCAGGGCAGCCCCGTCGACCAGCGCCAGCTCGCACCAGTAGGTGGCCACCGGTGTCCCCGACTGTCCAGCCCCAGCCTCGACCCCGCGCGCGCTCACAGCAGGCTCCGCAGCAGGGTCTCCAGGGCGTCGATCCCGGCGACGCAGTCGCCCACCTCGGCGAATTCCTCGGGGGAGTGCGAGACGCCGGTGGGATTTCGCACGAAGAGCATGGCGCTCGGCACGCTCGCTGCGAGCACACCTGCATCGTGCCCGGCGCCCGTCGGCAGGGCCGGAACGAGGGCGTCACCGCCGAGCACCGACCGGAATCGTCCCACGAGCTCGGGGTCGAACGTCACCGTTCCGGTCCAGGACTCCTCGGTGACGGCCACGGAGCATCCGTTCACCAGGGCGGCCTCGCCGACGGCCGCCTCGATTGCGGCGACCAGGTCGCGGGTCTCGGCGTCGGTGGGCGCGCGGGCGTCGAGCCAGGCGTGCACGGATGACGCGATCACGTTGGTCCCGCCCGGCACCACCTCCAAACGGCCGACCGTGGCGCGCGCGCCGGGGTGGTTCCCGGCGGCATCCTGCACGGCGACGATCGCGCGGGCGGCGGCCACGAGCGGGTCGCGGCGGTCTTCCATCGGGGTGGCGCCGGCGTGGTTGCCCTGGCCGGTCACGGTGAGGCGCCAGCGCCCGTGCGCGAGGATCGACGACGCCACCGCCACGGGCCGGCCGAGGTCGACCAGGCCGCGGCCCTGCTCCACGTGCAGCTCGATGAAGAGGCCGATTCGGGCCAGGGCGTCCCGGTCGGCGCCGAGGTGCGCAGGGTCGAGCCCGGCGCGGCGGGCAGCCTGGGCCAGGGTGATCCCGTCGGCGTCGATGAGTGCGCGGGCCCGGTCGGCGTCGATGCCGCCGGTCAGCAGCCGGGAGCCTAGGCAGGCGATCCCGAATCGGGAGCCCTCCTCCTCGGCGCAGACGAGCACAGCGCAGGGGCGGGACGGCGTGAACCCGGATGCCCGCAGCCGCGCCACGGCCTCGAGCGCACTGACCACGCCGAGGGGGCCGTCGTAGGCGCCGCCGCCGGGAACGGAATCCAGGTGGCTGCCCGTGACCACGGCATCCGGCCCCGGCTCTCCCCACCAGGCCCAGAGGTTGCCGTTACGGTCGGTCTCGACGTTGAGCCCGAGGCGCTCGGCGCGCAGGGCGAACCAGGTCCGCAGCTCGAGGTCGGCACCCTG
This sequence comes from Cryobacterium sp. Hz7, assembly GCF_004402815.1. NCBI lineage: Bacteria > Bacillati > Actinomycetota > Actinomycetes > Micrococcales > Microbacteriaceae > Cryobacterium > Cryobacterium sp. Hz7. The sequence continues at coordinate 7,932 of NZ_SOFB01000017.1, read as the reverse complement.
CCAGAGGTGCCGGGAGTAGCCGCCGCGGCGGGAGTCCCGCCCGGTGTCGGCGATCTCGGCGAGTCCGGCGAGCATTCCGTGGGCGAGCTCGCTCATGCGCACACCCCACTCACTCCGACTCCCACATCGGCACGCGCAGGCCGCGCTCCCGGGCCACCTCCTCGGCCCGCTGATACCCGGCGTCGACGTGCCGCATCACGCCGGTGCCGGGGTCGTTGGTGAGCACCCGGGCGATCTTCTCGGCGGCCAGGGGGGTGCCGTCGGCCACGATCACCTGGCCGGCGTGGATGCTGCGGCCGATCCCGACGCCGCCGCCGTGGTGGATCGACACCCAGGTGGCGCCCGACGCCGTGTTCAGCAGCGCGTTCAGCAGCGGCCAGTCGGCGATCGCATCCGACCCGTCCAGCATGGCCTCGGTCTCCCGGTAGGGCGAGGCGACCGAGCCGGAGTCGAGGTGGTCGCGGCCGATCACGATCGGCGCGCTCAGCTCGCCCGACGCCACCATCTCGTTGAACTTCAGGCCGGCCCGGTGCCGTTCCTGGTAGCCGAGCCAGCAGATCCGGGCGGGCAGGCCCTCGAAGTGCACGGTGTTCTGCGCCTTCGTGATCCAGCGGCGCAGGTGCTCGTCCTCGGGGAACAGCTCCACGATGGCCCGGTCGGTCGCCGCGATGTCGGCCGGGTCGCCCGAGAGCGCCACCCAGCGGAACGGGCCTTTGCCCTCGGCGAACAGCGGGCGGATGTATGCGGGCACGAACCCGGGAAAATCGAACGCCCGCGCGCAGCCGCCGAGCTCCGCCTCCGCCCGGATCGAGTTGCCGTAGTCGAAGACCTCGGCACCGGCATCCTGGAAGCCCACCATCGCGGTGACCTGTTTGGCCATGGATGCCCGGGCGCGCTCGGTGAAATCCTCGGGCTTCGCGGCCGCGTAGTCGTGCCACTCCTCCGCAGTGACACCCTCCGGCAGGTAGGCCAGCGGGTCGTGCGCGCTGGTCTGGTCGGTGACGATGTCGATCGGCACCCGCCGCTCCAGCAGCTCGGCGAACACGGTCGCCGCGTTGCCGACCACGCCCACGGAGAGGGCGCGCTTCTCGTTCTTCGCCGCGAGTACCCGGGCGATGGCGTCGTCGAGGGTGGGTGCCAGTTCGTCGAGATAGCCATGCTCGACCCGGCGCAGTAGCCGGGACTCGTCGACGTCGACGATCAGAACGGCGCCGCCGTTCATGGTCACGGCCAGTGGTTGCGCGCCGCCCATGCCGCCGGCCCCACCGGTGAGGGTGAGCGTGCCGGCCAGGGTGCCGCCACTGTGTTTGTGAGGCCCGCCCTCACGGGCGGCGATCTTTGCGGCCACGGCGGCGAAGGTCTCATACGTGCCCTGCAGGATGCCCTGGGTGCCGATGTAGATCCACGAACCCGCCGTCATCTGGCCGTACATCGTCAGGCCGAGGGCCTCGAGGCGGCGGAACTCCGGCCAGGTCGCCCAATCGCCGACCAGGTTGGAGTTGGCGATCAGCACCCGCGGCGCCCACTCATGCGTGCGGAACACGCCGACCGGCTTGCCGGACTGCACCAGCAGCGTCTCGTCCTTTTCCAGCGTGGTGAGCGTGCGAACGATGGCGTCATAGGCCTCCCAGTTGCGGGCGGCCTTGCCCGTGCCGCCGTAGACCACCAGGTTCTCCGGGTGCTCGGCCACCTCGGGGTCGAGATTGTTCATCAGCATCCGCAGCGGGCCCTCGGTCTGCCAGCTCTTCGCGGTCAACTTGGTGCCGCGGGCGGCGCGCACGGGGCGGGATTCGGACATCACTGTCTCCTAGGGGGTTCGGGGGTTCGGGCGATTCGGGGTCGATCAGTCCGTAGGGAGGTTGGGGACGGCACGGCTGAGACCGGCGGACACATGCCCGGCAGCCTGAACCAGCAGCGGGCCGTAGCGACGGATGTCCGCGGTCTCCACCCGGTAGCTCGGGATGACCAGGCTCAGGGCGGCGATTGTTCTGGCCTCCGAACGGATCGGCGCGGCCAGGGCCGTGACATCCGTTTCGACGCCGCGTTCGACGACCACGTAGCCGGTCTCCGGGGTATGCCCGGTGAGCACCTGCCCGGCCGCGGAGCGTTCGAGCGGCACGGTGCGGCCGACCCAGCTCGTGTGCCGCACCGAGTGGGTGCCCTCGACGATGGCGATGTAGAGCCCGGTGGCGTTGTGGCCCTCGACGCTGAGGTAGACGGACTCGCCGGTCTCGGCGACGAGCCGCTCCATGGCCGGGCGGGAGAGGGTGACCAGCGACTCGCTGCTGAGCGACTGCGCGCCGAGCTGGATGATGCGGCTGCCCGGCAGGTAGGCGCCGTCGTCGGTCTTGTGCACGAAGCCGCGGGTCTCGAGCGTGCGCAGCAGGCGCAGGGCGGTGCTCGGTGCGAGGGCGACGGCGCGTGAGCTCTCCGAGAGCGTGAGCCCGTCGGCGTCGCAGATCACGGCGAGCAGGTCGAGGGCTCGTTCCACGGTTCGGGTGGACGACTCGGCCATGGGTGCTCTCCCGGTTCTCGTGCGGATGCTGATGTCATCCAGTAAAACTCAAGTGTCACTCTATGGCAAGGGGCGGATGGGGGACCCGTTCCCATTCACCGGGTCCAAGGCATGACCGCGAACACCGCTCACGTCCTCGCCGACTCCTCCACCTCTCGCGAACTTGTCTACGCCGCGGCGGGGAGTCGACGAGGGATGCTGCTCAGCCGGTGGGGTCAGTGACCTCCGCCGAGGTTGCCGGCGAGGCGGGCGTGGATATTGGTGCTGGCATCGTTCATACCCACGATCACGGCGCGTTTGCCGAGACGTTCATATTTGTTCGTGATGGAGTCGAGGGCTGCGACGGTGGAGGCGTCCCAGATGTGGGAGGCGGCCATGTCGATGACGATGCGGTCCGGGTCTTCTGCGTACTCGAACTGGGTGGTGAGGTCGTTGCTTGACGCGAAAAAGAGCGCGCCGGTCACGGTGTAGTACGCAGTCGGGACAGACTCATCATTGGACAAGCTGCGTTCAACGTCTACGACGTGCGCCACCCGGCGGGCGAAGGCGACCATTGCCACGAGAACCCCGACGACTACGCCGATGGCGAGGTTGTGGGTAATTACGACCACGGCGACTGTGGCGACCATGACCGTAGTTTCGCTTTTTGGCATCCTCTGAAGTGTGGACAGACGGATGCTGTGCCAGTCGAAGGTCAGCACCGAGACGATGATCATCACGGCCACCAGGGCGGCCATGGGGATGATGGCGACGACATCGCCGAGAGCGACGACCAGGATCAGCAGGAATACGCCGGCAAGGAACGTGGAGATGCGGGTTCGGGCGCCGGAGGCCTTCACATTGATCATGGTCTGGCCGATCATGGCGCACCCGCCCATGCCGCCGAAGAAGCCGGAGAGCATGTTGGAGACGCCTTGACCCCAGGTTTCGCGGGTCTTGTGGGAGTGGGTGTCGGTGACCTCGTCGACGAGTTTGGCCGTCATGAGGGACTCGAGGATGCCGACCATGGCCATGGCCAGCGCGTAGGGGGCGATGATCGTGAGCGTCTCTGCGTTGAGGGGAACGTTTGGGATGAAGAGTTCGGGGAGGCTCTTGGGCAGTTCGCCCTGGTCGCCGACGGTGGGCACGTTGATTGCGATGGTGACGGTTGCGATGGTCAGCACCACGATGGCGACCAACGGGGCGGGGATAATCTTGGTGAACCGGGGCATGATGACCATGATGATGATTCCGATCGCCACCAGCGGGTACACCATGAACGGCACCCCGAGCAAATGCGGCAACTGTGCGATGAAGATGAGGATGGCCAAGGCGTTCACGAATCCGACCATGACGCTGCGCGGGATGAAACGCATGAGCTTGGCCACACCCAGCACGCCCAGGATCACCTGCAGGAGCCCGGCCAGGATGACCGTGGCGATGAAATAATCCATGCCGTACTCGCGTGCTACCGGGGCGATCACTAGGGCGATGGCTCCCGTTGCGGCGGTGATCATCGCGGGGCGGCCGCCGAGGAACGCAATGGATACGGCCATCACGAAGGACGAAAACAGTCCAACCCGTGGGTCGACGCCAGCGATGATGGAGAACGAGATCGCTTCCGGGATCAGCGCCATCGCGACGACGAGGCCGGCGAGAACTTCTCGGGTGAGGAGCCGCGGAGTTCGAAGTGCTGTCATCACCGATGGTTCGGCTTTGTAACGGTCGGGCGGGGGGGATTTTTGAGCGAGTGCCATGGGGCCTCCAGGGACGGGGCTCGCGGTGGCGGGCCAGAATAGGGCGAAGGGGAAGGGGAAGGGGAAGGGGAAGGGGTGCGCCCGGTGCGCACAATCATCCGCCGATACGGCGAGGATGGATGGTGGGCTGTCACACATTGTCAGCCGACGATCACAACTCAACCCTAACGTTAGGGTTATGTTCGAGTCCACGCATGAGAGGTCCCGCCATGTCATCGACTGAGCCAACGGCAACTATGCATATCGGCGAACTGGCCGAACGCACCGGACTGTCACTGCGAACCATCCGCCACTACGACGAAATCGGTTTGCTCAGGGCCTCAGGCCGGACCGATGGCGGCTTCCGCCTCTACACGGACGAAGATCTGGCCCGGTTGATCCTGATCCGGCGCATGAAGCCGCTGGGCTTCTCGCTTGAAGAAATGATGTCGCTCCTCAAGACCATCGACACACTGGACGGCGCCATCGAGGGTGCCGACATTGCCGCCGTGAGGTCAGACCTGGAGTCCTTCATCGCACAGGCCGAGGAGCGGCGCCAGGGTCTGCGGGATCAGCTCGCAATGGCCGACGAATTCCTTGCTCTTCTGCGCCAGCAGTGAGCGAGTGCCCTGCGGTGGACTCAGGTGGCTGAAGGTTTAGAACAGCTCACTTCTGCGAATTCACGGGACTCTGAGTAGTGTGACCCGCTGTCGCCCTGACGACCGCCGCTCGAACGCAAACGGCATCGCTGACGGTGACGACAGCTTTTTCGAAGAATGTCCTTGCCGTCGAATCCGCTGCAACATGTGAAGCCCGCGGACTCGGCAAGGCCGTGCTGTCCGTGAGCCTAAGCGTCTCTGACGACGAGCGCCTCAATGAAGTGCCGGGCGAGCGAGCCCCGCCGATCGAGATCGATGCCCCTCTGGCGCTGGAGCCGGGAACCCCGAAGGCAAAGCAGTTTCGGGCTCCCGCTTCTCTCAGACGTTGGCGACTGCTGGTCCAGCCACTTCGACTTCACAATTTGTCATTGTCGATGTCGACGAGTTCGACGCCATCCGGGCCAGCGAGATAGCGACCCCACGCGGAGGCAATGCGTCAGCGAATATCGACGTAGTCCTCACACTCGACTCCTCGGGATCGATGTCGTGGAATGACCCTGGTGGGGCCTGCAAGACGGCCTCGAAGTCCTTCGTCGATTCTCTGCAAACCGGGGATCAGGCTGCTGTTGTGGACTTCGACCATTCAGCATCGGTGTATCAATCGATGACCACAGACTTCGAACTCGAGCCGCGGCAAGCGATACCATCGTTTACACGGTCGGCCTCGGGTACGGGACCAACACCGCCCTTCTGATCTCGATCGCGGCCTCGACCGGCGGAACATAAGAACAGGCGCTGAGGGAAGCCAGAACCACTACAGCCACCCACATCGACAACCAGTTTCTGTGCGCCATGCATTCAGGATGGCCTAATTCACCAAAGACCTTCCAACGAACACGGCCCGAGACATCGAACGTCCCGTTCACGCTCAGGTAACGAGACACTTCAGTAATTTCTGCTGTCCAGCCCACGGCCACGTGATTGACGATTCGGGCACCGCATGACTCCACGCGGCATCAGATCCAGCGCCGCTTCCAGCGGGTCGGTTTCAGCCGAGTGCGGCAGAGCCAAGTGCCGGGTAATCGGGCGGGAGATAGGCCCCGACCGTGAGTGTGTACATTGCCGGCATGTCCCACGCGCCGGGGACCTCAATCTCCTGGGTCGATGCTCCTGGATCAATCGAGGCAATCTCGTAACCGTCCTCGGAGGAGCCCCAGTGGCCCCCTGCATCCTGAACCAGTGCGTCCTGCTTCAGGTACAGACGAAGGTCCGTCTCGTCTCCGGTCCGGAAGTTCTCGAGCACGATCCAAACCGAACCGCCCTCCCGGCGCTGGATATCGACGGTGCCGGTGGTTTCTGCTGCCTGCGAGACGAACTCCCCGCTGAGAGGCAGTTGCTGCTCGAACTCGCTCAGCTCAGGCGTTTCGGCGGGGGCGGATGTAATCGGCGAGCTTGAGGTGGGCGTTGGTGGCGACGAAACAGGATTGGACGCAAACGCGCATCCGCCCAACAAAGCGACCGGAATCCCGATCGCGCCAATCCATCGAAATGCCCGTATCCGCCCCATGCCGTCCACCCTAGATGCGCGCACCGCATCAAACAGCGATTCGACGCAAGCGAGGCAGCATCACTTGTTGGCAGAGGTTATGAATGCCCCGCCTGCAGCCCCGGCGAACAGCAAACATCAACGCCGCACGTCCTGGACGGCAAATCCTCGGCAGTTCGGCTCTCCGCCAGCAAGGGCTGGCACCCACTGGGAGAGCCAGTCACACACGCAGTCCTAAATCGTGCGACGCAGACTTACGTGCTCAACCTAGATTCCGGTGTCCATTACCCGGACGAGCAATGGCAGTGGTTTGGCACCGCCGACGGAGATTCGCCGTGGGTGCCATTGTCCCTGATCAATATAGACCGGGACGAATCCGGCAAAGCGGCAAGCGAGATCGGCGTCGAGAATAGTTGGAACGCTCGTTCACCTAATATCTCGTACGGAGCTACGACTTTGGGTAACGGGGGCTGAGAGTTCTTCCTCGAACGGATCGAACCGTTTGAGGAATTGACGCAAGCCCTACTCGCCAACATTCGTGCAGACGGGTTCAGAGATTGAATGTGTGGCTCGACCCTACTTCGTGAAAGTTGAGATCACACGCAAAGCCTGAACGACCCTTGTTGCCGCGCATCATCACCGCAATGATGGATTTATGGCAGATAAGCAGAACGATGTCGATGAGATCTGGGATGACTGGAAAGACGCGGTCACGATGACCGCCAGTGAGATCGAATCGTGGCTCGACACGGACGAATCCAAGGAGGTCGGACAAAAAATCGATGGCAGCGGAGAGTCCATCGGGCACAAGTCCGGTCGCAGGATCGTGACAATTCTTGGAACGAAGAAAGCCGATCTGACTGCGTCCGATGTCGAACACATGCATAAGGTGGTCAGCTACGTGAAGCGGCACAAGGCACAGGGACCGGATTCTGATATCGAGCACTCACGATGGCGATACTCGCTGATGAACTGGGGAAATGATCTACTGAAGAAGGTATGACGTAATAGAAAGGTGCGGAGTTCACCAAGCGCGCCGCTGCATGAGCGCCTGTTTCATCATGGGGCGGGTTCGGGAGGTGCGACGATTTCGGTGAATCCGGCTCGGTGGAACATGAAAACGGGGTTCCGACAAGTCTCACAAGCAGCGTTTTGGCGCACCTGTATATAGGCGTGTTAGCGCCGATGCAGCGTGGTTCGTCCTGTGCGTCGTGGCGTTTGGGACTGCCCCGCCGACGCAACGATCGCTGAAAAGGGTCTCGCACGAGCGACCACCGCACCGATCCCCCGGAAGCTGGTCAGCGTCCCCGCCTGGATCTCCTCCTCCCCGCGGCGCACTACGCTGCACCTGCCCGAGCACTGGCACTGTGAGAAACCCTGGACGGCCCTGTTCGACCAGAACTTCCGCCCACGACAACCCGCCTAATCGGACCAACCAACCAACCGACGGTCACGTCCCGCTGAGTGGTGGAGTTTCTCGACACCGTGCGGGTCAGCTGTTCTAGCTTAGGCGGCGGCGAGTTCGGGGAGTATCACCGCCTCGTCGATGACCTCGAT
>NZ_SOFB01000001.1:0-29963 GCF_004402815.1 Cryobacterium sp. Hz7 | reverse complement strand
CGAGGTCATCGACGAGGCGGTGATACTCCCCGAACTCGCCGCCGCCTAAGCTAGAACAGCTGACCCGCACGGTGTCGAGAAACTCCACCACTCAGCGGGACGTGACCCCTCTCTCTCTTTGGATACATGACAAGAGAGTTGTTGTATATATTCCGATCTGGATGGAAACAATACATACCAATCCTCTCTACACGGTGTACTTTCCGCGCTGAGGTGCTGACAACCCCGTTTTACCCCCTCCGATCCCAGTCATAGCAACGAAGTAGCTGTCACGAATGGACCTCTGACAGCCTCGTGACGATGGTACTGAAGGATTATCAGGTAATTCTTGAAGAGGGTGCCAGTCTTTGACGCTGTGTTTTCTTCCCTTGCTGAGGGCCCTGGTTCACTCTGGGTGTAGTGGTGGAGACGGTGCGGGAAAAGCTGAACTCAAAACCCTTGGATCACCTGCGGCCCTGTGTGACATCCTGACGCCATGATGGTCTATCGCGTAGCCAAGTGAGCATATGGGGCCTAAACCCCTCAGATGCTCTCACAGGGCTTCTGAACGATACATGTGCGTCTGTACCGGGCAGGTAATTCCCGAATCTCGCTCCAGGCTGTCTTTTTCGGTCTACCGCGCTCCCGATCGACGCGGATGGACTCCGTGTTCAGCCCTGACGTGCCGCTGAGCTCTCGGGGCTCGGGAATCGAATCCTGTCGCCCCTGGAACCTGAGCGATGCTGACACTTGTTTCGTTCGGGCGGTATTTCGGCAAGTTGGTGAGAAAAACGTTCCTGCTTGCACATCACAATCTCGATGAACCGCAATGTTTTGATGCCATCTGCCTGTCCCGCGATATTTTGATGCTTCATCAAAACGTTGACGAACCGCAAAGCCTTGAGGGCATCTGGCATGTCAGGGAACGTTTTGATGCTGCTGAACGGCGCTGCAATTTCTGATTAGCCCCCATTGGTCGTGCCACGGCGCAGGAAGCGCCCGTCGCTTCGACCACATGACCAACGAACATGCACGTTGTTTTCCTGATCCCTCCGCACCGGATGTCGTCGCAGGGAGAGTGAATGGCAGCGATGTAATCTTCAAATGGGGGCAAGGCGCTCCGCTCAGGGGGTCGCCGCGGATCGGGCCCAGGAAATGAGGCCAGAATGACACAGCACGACTCGGTGCAGGTATGGGGCGCCGTCTACGAGACCCTGGCAGGCAGAATCTTGACCGGAGTGTTGCCGGCGGGCTCTCTGATGGACACTGCCGCAGAACACAAAAAGGAGTTCGGGCTCGCGGAGGGGACTGTGGGGCGAGTTACTCGTTGCCTGACCAGTGAGGGACTCATTGAGAAATCGGGCGCACGGCACTCTGTGCGGGATGGCGCAAAACTTTCCGAGGAGTTCTTGGCCGCGGCGAGCGTCTTGGCAGGAATGGCGATTGCTGAGCAGATTGCGCCTCGCCACGCCATGCTCGCGGTCCTCCGCTCATTCCGCGACTATGACGACGTCGAAGACCGGTGGGATTTAGAAGATCACGGCATCCACGCGGATGTGGATTGACTGGTTATTTCTGAACCGCGCAACAGTCGTCATCCCGTCGGGAACCAAACGAGACGGATACCGTGTCGGCGTCATTCTGGTCGGGTGAAACTACCAGGGTCCAGCTAGCTGAGTGCTTTGAAGAGGTCCGTCGGACTCGAGAATGAACGTCGACGGGCCGAGTAGCGCACACAGGTCCGTTCACTTACGCGGTCGCTGCCGCTCCTTGGGTCGCACGCCCTGGGCAAGCTCGCTCTGGCCCTTCGGCGTCGACAACCCCTCCGTCCACGAACTGCTGCACGGGAGAAAATAGCCGTCTTGATCGAACTTGAGCAGCCTTCGGTTTTCCCGCTGCTGGGAGTGCCACGCCGAGCCTGATGCAGGCATACCGAGCGGCCCCTGGCCCCAGACCCAGCCTGTCGTGGAAGGCGCTCGACTCGTTATCCAGATTCTCAACGGAACAGGTGAGCGGCCTCAGCTGTTCCGATCGATTGGTAGATATCCGGCTTGCTAGTCCGGGGCGCGCTCAGAACTTGACCAGACTGCAAGTAGGGCACTTCCATACCGGCGCCTCCAGCCCGTCCGCCGGTTCCATGCGAATTAGGCAGGCGGGACAGTTCGGGGTGTCGAGGCTATCCATGCGCGGATTCTCGCACGGCTGGACCGAACGCACGGGCACTTCACCGCCCGTTCGGCCTCGAGAAGGTGGAGCACCGGCGCAGGAGACCTCCCGGTCAGCCATTGCCAGGGATTCAGCGGAGCCCCGTCCACCCCGCGTAGCCGGTCCTCGGCCGTAATCATGATCCTCAGCTCCCGGTCTGTGCGCGGAGCGAAGGTCTCCCGTCAACCTAGAGGGCGCCGGCAACCCCATCATGGGTCGTCGGAGGTTCGTCGGTGGGCAAGACCTGTCCTCGCGGAGAAGGCACCGGCGTCGATGGCGAACCGGAGCTCGGCCTCGTTGAGATCTCCCGGTAAAGCGGTAACGATCCCTTCGATCTCGCCGCCGACCACCCACATGTCACCGTCCAAGTACCCGCCGGACCGTGTGCAGCGAAGCGGTAGCCCGACCTGAGCTTCCAGTCGGTTGATGCCCGAGCCTTTATCGAGCCACAATGGCGGGGCTCCAAGCGCCGGGGACCTGCGGACCCACCACCGGCGGTCAACGCCGACCACGACGTAGCGGGAACCGTTGGCTGTGGTCGCCACGAACACGCCAGAGTCGGTGGCCGGCTCGATCACGCTCAGTTGCTTCATGCCACCACTATGCAGCGCACCACCGTCAGTGGTCGCAGTCGCATCGGTCGTGCACGCAGCTGCTGAACGCCGCGTCGATGCAGCCTTCGAGGACGGCCAAGACGATGAATTTGAACATGTGATACCTATGAGCGGCATTCGGAACCTCAGTAGCTCTCGCCTATCGGGGTCCCGGAACGACCGCTTGGCGGATGCTTTTCCCAGGGTGGGCGAATCGCAGCTCGCGAGTGCTTGCTGTCGAGATTGAGCGCCTTGCCTTGCCTTGCGAGCCGGGCATAGTTTTGGGGTCACCCTCCCCGGCCCGGATAGTTTTGTTTTCAGGATGTGTCGCGGGCGAGTGAATTCGTCAGGTGCGTCGCTTGCTGGCCGACGGATTACTTCGCCTGGGCGGCGGGCTTCCGGACGTCAATCGATGCAAGCAGAAGTCGTCTCACGATAGGAGTTCAAAATGTCGACCGACTCCATCTGGCACGGTGAAGTTGCACTTGGCGTTCTCGAGGACATGAGTCGAGGCTGCCTCATCGGGAATCGAAATCACAGAGATCATGCCCGATTGCCTGCGAGGCCGGATGCCTGTTGACGCTCGCACGACACAGCCAGCCGGAGTGCTCCACGGCGGCGCGTCGGTCGCATTCGCGGAAACGCTCACATCGTTCGCGGGATTTCTTGCCGCGGACCGAGACCGCTTTCACGTCGTCGGAATGGAGATCAATGCGAACCATCTCAGGCCGGTAGCCGGTGGATGGGTGACAGGGATCGCTCGTCCCATCCATCGCGGCGGACGAGTTCACGTCTGGGAGGTGCGAATTTTCGACGACCAAGACCGGGTCGTCTGCATCTCGCGGTGCACCCTCGCAGTGATCGAGATGCCCAGCACATACACCACGCCGGAATCACGATCGTGAGCCTTCAGAGATCCTCATGATGTTCTGCCCGCAGACCGTTCCTCTTGCGATCGGCGCCATTGGGTACTAACTCGCCTCCTCCGTCGGAGGCTGCATCTAGGCTGCAGGAAAGGAGGTCTGAAACGAGATGAATCGTACGAGTTCAGCAGAGGCAGCCGCGTTGCTGCGCGCAGCTGGAGCCACTCCACTCGTCGCGTATCCCGGGCGCAAAGATCTTCCATGGCCGGCCATCCATGTCCAGTGCGGCCGCGAGATTCGTCCCCGGTTATCGAACGTTCGGCCAGGGAAATCGGTTTGTGGCCATTGTGGTCGCATGGATGCAGGAGCGCGTCGCAAAGCCGGACTCGCGGATGCTGCGGCCGCCGAGTTGCGCGCCGCCGATTGGGAACCCCTGGTTGCGTATCCAGGCGCCGATCAAAGGTGGCTTGCTCGCCATATTCCGTGCGGCAGCGAGCGAGAAACCACCTTGAACGCTGTTCGTTCCAAAAGCAGCTGCGCCGTCTGTTGGCGCCGGCGCGAGGGCCATCACGTGTGGGACGCGGAGTCTGCCAACGCGTATATGCGTTCAGTCGGACTCACCCCGTTGGAGCCTTGGCCGAGCAGTTCATCGAGCGCGTGGCGTGCCCGACACGACTCCTGTGGCCGCGAAGTTTCTCCTCGATTGGGTAATCTGGCCGCTGGCCAGGGCCCCTGTGTCGCCTGCGGACACGAAACGGGCCATCGGGCACAGCTGCTTGACGAGGGTGTCGCGACAGAATTGATGGTCGCCGCCAATCTTCAGCCGATCAGCTCTTATCCCGGTGTTGACCGCCCTTGGCTCTCGGTTCATTTGGATTGTGGACGTGAGTGCTCGCCCACGCTCACCAACATCAGGCGCGGACAGGGCGGGTGCGGGCCCTGCGGCGACCAAATTCTCGCCTCGCTGTTTCGAATGCCGGAGGAACGGGCTCGCCAAATCATGGGTGACCACGGTCTGACGCCACTGGCTCCATACGAGAATGGCCGCACTCCGTGGCGCAGCAGACACACCTGCGGGCGTGTTGTCACCCCGACCCTGGGAAATGTCCAGCAGGGCCGCGGAGTCTGTCGGTATTGCAATAGTTCCTTCCCATACGATGGCCCGGCGATCGTCTACCTCGTCGCCGACGCGCATGCGGTAAAAATAGGGATCGCTGCCCCTACGAGTGACCGTATTCCCCAACACGTGCGTCTGGGCTGGCGAGAGGTTTGGCGGGTCCGAACCGAGAGCGGTGATGAGGCGTACGCCATCGAGCAAGGGATTCTTGCATGGTGGCGGGACGAGCTTCAGGCGGCGCCTCACTACTCACGCGCCGAAATGCCACAGGAAGGGGCGAGCGAAACGGTTGCCTGGGACGTCGGGCAACCATCACTGGTTCTCGCAAAGGTGCGCGAGCTCGCTAGTGAATGGTCCCTGACTGTCGAGGTATGTAGCTCCTCAGATCCAGATGTGCGCCCCCGATACCCGGCCTTCAACCGTCGGAGTGGTTACCGTGGACGCCGCTCTCGCGCCAGCTCAGCAGACCTGCCGCTGTTCGAGTGACCTGCCCACGCAGCCGGGGCGACACGCCCGCAGAGTACCTCTCGACGCTGCCCCACGCGATGCTCTGGATGTTCTCGGAAGCGGGGCGGTGATGCCGCCACAAAGCGATCAAAGAACGCCGCCACTCAGCGTTCAACTCCACGGAGCTGCCCTATCGCGTTGTGCACGCTGCGGGTCAGTTCACGAACACGGGGCCGTGTATTCAAGCCGGCTCAACACGCTCTAGGCTCTGCCCATGAGCGTAATAACCGTGACGATCCGGCCGAACGGCAAGCGCACCGAGATCTTATACCTGCCGTTCGAGGGCAAAGGCCGCGGTTACGCAATACTCGGTGACATGATCGGCGCATCTCGCCAGGGCCAGGTGCAGTATGCCGGCGGAGTCTGGACCGTGTCGCGACCTCACACGAACGAGGTCATCCTTGGACTGGCCGCGCGCTACGGGAAAGTGAAGGTCATCCAGCACGGCGGAGTCGAAAAATGCGTCGAGTCATGCTGGAAGAAGGGCAAGGCGGAGAATGCGTTGCTATGTGAATGCGCGTGCGCCGGAAGGAACCACGGGTCCGGAGCGCCCTACAAGATCACGGTCGGTAGTGGTGGTCCGGGCGGAACACTCTCGGTGCAAGCTAGCGCGCCTAACGAGTTTTACGTCCCTTAACTGATTCCGCAACGATCGTTTTCGGCCGGACGAGCGGCGGCCGGTACCGGCGGCGTCGATAACATGCAGCATGCGCATTAGAACTTACGCGATCGTTGCAGCCGGGACGGCGGCTTTAGTGTCGGGAATCTTCGCCATTCTCGGCTGGCATACCGACAGCGACTGGTCAACCTTCTTCCCTGATCTTGTTGTCGGCATAGCCGGTGCTGGATTTATCAGCACCGTCATCGCTCTTGTGCAGCAGCGCGCAACCACGTCTGCTGATCGGCGAGCTGAACAGACCGCCGCTTATATTCAGTTGCTCGACGCCATTACTGAGGTCCGTGGGTTCCGACCTGATAAGGATGAAGACGGCCTAATTGCGCGGACGTCCACGAGCATGATTGTGTTCTCCGAGACCGTTGATGAGGACTACCCATCGATCCCCGCGTGGTTCGAGGCAGAACGACAATTGCTTCTCTACTACGTGCGCGTCGCGCTGAACCGATGGGCAGCGGTTCCTGCGCCTGTTACGGCCGATGCGCAGTTCCGAGCACTTGAGCCTGTTTTCCAATGGACAAAGGAATTCTCTGGCAACATCCGTCTTTGGCGTCGAGGCAAGCTCACCGACCAGGACGCGGCCGGCCAAGCGGTAAGCATCGAAGAGCAGCTGAGGGCTAAGGACGCTTGGCAGACGCGCCCCGAATAGTGATCAGGGAACCGCGCAGCGGACAGGCGCCCCGGTTACAGTTCGGCTTCAGGGCATCTCAGCGCAGGCGTCAAGGTGATTGGTTTCACGCCCTTTCGTAGCCATTGACCGTCCGATTTGCGGGCCGGCGGATTGCTCGGTGAATAGAACGCGGACGGATAGTTTGTGAACATGACTGAGTACCGACGCCCCACGTTCCCGGTGGAGATCTACCGCGATGAGCAGGGCCGTCCGATTGACTACGGCAATCGATGGGGAGGAGAGTCTCCGCCTGAAGACGCGTATTCCCGTGTTAGTAATGTGCCGCGTTTCGCGCCTTTGCACGACGTCGCCGACGCACTCATCGGATGGCGCCAGACCACCTTCGATGTTGCCGTCGAGCAAACCCCGAGCGTTGCTGGCGATCTTCTCCGCTTGCCAGAGGTCCGACGATGACGCGCAGTGTGCGCCCCGCGACCAAGGTGATCCTGGTCGGGTTGTGGGACGAGTGCGCGGCGTGGGCGGCGCGAGCCGAACTGGACCTGCGGGAATGGGCGCACCTTGAACCTGTGGGCGTCGCCCCACCGGTCCGCATCTACGAGCTCCGGGCCGACCCCGAGGAGCTCGCGGAGCGCTTGGCCGCCGAACGCCGGGGGCGAGAGTGAAGACTCGAGTCGACCACGTTGACCCGGCCGAGGTCCGCGGGAACACCTTTGCCGTGCACACCGCAGGCAGCGACGACCCGGCCCAGCACGACTTCCTTGTCGACGGGGAACACGACCGGGTGCGCCTCGGCGGCTTCGGCCAGTGGCTCCACGTCCTCGACACGCTCACGCTCCGGGTCGGAGAGCAGCTTGTCGTTCGCGTGGCGGTCGCGGGGTCGGTGTTCGTGCTGACTTCCGAGGGTCCGGTGGAGGAGATCACCCGGTTCTAAAGACCGTTCCCCGCGCAAGGGATAGGGGAAGGGGGCGCACCCCTCAGAAGGAGATCACCCCATGTTCACCGCCATCGCCACTTCCATCGCCGCCGCTACTGACCTGTCTGCGTTTGGCGCCGGTGACGTGTTCGGTTTTCTGCTCCTCGCCGGCATGGTCATCGCCATCGTCGGCGCCGTCGTCCAAGATGAGGCGGCGGGGCTCCGGAAGTTCGCCGGTGCCGCGTTCGTTGTCGTCGGTCTCTTGGTCATCATCGCCGGGTACACCGGGGCGGTCGCCGCGGACAACCTCCCGGCCGCCAGCTCGAGCAGTTCGAGCACCGTCCGCTAGGTCGGTGCTGTGGCCCATACTGGGCCGATGACTGATGAGCTGGACCGCCTGACCCCTGACTCGACCACCGCCGGGGTCTTCGAAATCGTCTTCGAGGACGCGGTCGTCCTGACCGTGGCGCTCTCGCCCGGCTACCCGATGGTGGTCCAACGGTTCCCCGTCTCCGGGCAAGAGGGACACTGGCTGGACCGGGCCTCGGCCGAGTTCAGCTCTCTGCCGCCGTTCGTCGTCGGGGAGCCGGTGACCCTCGACGACCCTCGAGGACGGTTCCAGAGCGCCCCGATCGTGTGGATCGTCGAGCTTGACGAGGAGTGACGGCCGGGTCGCCTTGCTCTCCGTGCACCCGGTGTACGCGGCCGCCCTCGTCGCCGGGCGGAAGACCGTCGAGTTCCGGAAACGCCGGCTCGCCCCGGACATCAGCCGGGTCCTCGTCTACGCGACCGCGCCGTCGCAACACGTGATCGGCGAGTTCGAGGTGGCGGAGACCGTGGAGGGGACCCCGGCGGAGATCTGGGCAAGGTTCGGTTCCGCCGGCCTGATCGGAGAACAGGACTTCCACTCGTACTACGGGGACCGGCAGACCGCGGTCGCCTTGGTCGCCGCGCACCCGCTGCGCTACGCGGTGCCCATAGCCTTGGCCAGCTGGACGCCGGCGCCCGCGATCCCGCAGTCCTTCTGTTACCTGAGCGCGGCGACGGTCGGGGACGCAGGAACGGCGCCCGGAGGTCCCGGGGTCCGTTCATAGGTAGGGCATGCCCCAATCTGACCCTGCCCACCGCACCGCACCCTCGTTCTGGGCCGAAGGCAAAATCTTCGGCAGCACCGTCGTTCTCGCCGGGTCCGCCGGGGAGATCCTGGCCGCGGCCATCCCCGCCTACGACCCGCAAGCGCCCCCAGCTGACCGGCTGGCGTCCCGGCAGCGCATCGTGGCGTCCATGGCCCGGCGGTTCCAAGAGATGGAGATCCGGGCGGCGGAGGAAGGGTGCCTGCGGGTGCCGTGGACCCTCGCCCGTCAAACCCGAGTGATCCGTGACGCTCTCAGCGCCGACCGGATTGGGCCGCTGCCGGATTTCATCCACGAGTGGCCGCCGACCCAGCCTCGCCTGGTTGTGGCCGGGCACCTGACCAACGGTCACCCGGAACCGACGGGGAACGTGCGGGTGCTGAACCCGGAGACCTCCGTGACGCTCCTGAACTCTCTCGCCGCCGACCATCTGCTGTCATGGGGTGCCTCGGATGAGCCGCGGACTATGGGCGCTCAGCGTCACCGGGACGCTGCTGCTCGCCGCCGATTACGACTTCATGCTGGCCGCGCTGTACCCGGACCGGTACACCCCGGAGCTCACCGTCAGCCGGAAAGCGCAGCTAGAGGCGATCGCGCTGCGCGCAGCGGTAGACGTTTCTGGCTTCGGGCTGCTCGCCCGTGCAGACGAGGGGCAGTTCAACCCGGACGAAGAGTCGGAGACCACGTTGACTGCGCTGTTCGCGGACCGGCGGGAAGCAGCACCGGCGGTGGCATGGGACTGGGAGCCGGGGGAGAGGCTACCGCTGATCCTGACCAGCGTCGCGGTTGCCGCGACAGGGAGAACGGACCCGGTTTCCGCGGGCGTAATCATCGTCGACTCCGGGAGCGCCCGCCGGCTGATCCACAGTCTGGCTGAACTCGATGTGATCGCCTTCGGCCGCCTGTAAACCCGGGAGCTTAGCCGGGCGCTTCGATGTGCTTGGCATCGAACATGGCGCCGATTGGCTGAGATCGGGGACCACGGCTCACCCGGGGCGCATGATTGCAGGGGAGCATCGATCTGCAATGCCGATCAGAAGAACGAGCAGCAGCCTCGGTCATCGTCTGCTGGGAGGTCTCCGACGGAAGGCATTCGCCAGATCACCGTATCGTGGAGTACGGCCTTGACCGAGCGCACACCGATTAGAGTCTGGTTCCACACCGCCTCCTTGAGCGGCCATTTCTTGCGATCCTTAGCCGTTAGGTGAGTGTCTAACGGGTCAAGCTGCGCGCCACAATCTTCTGCGCCAACCTCACAGCTGCGCCCTCGACCGCGCGGTGTCTGGATCGCAGATGAAATGGCCGAGAACTTCCGCGTGCCGGCGTGTGACCAGTCCCATCCGGTATCGACGCGACTCAGATTCCATGACACATTCGCGGGGCTTGGATCCAGGCCTGTTGCGCGCTAAACGTAGCACCCGTGGGACGCCAGTTGCCGCCGCATGGACGGCGCCAAAACGGGGTTCGTAGCCATTGAAAACCGCATAAAAACCTGCTCTTCGCGCGCCCGCCTCCGAGCGCACCATTACGCAGGAGCAAGGCGACGAGAAACAGGGCTAAAGGCACAACAAAACGTGCCTTTTGCGGCGTGTACTTCGCCCAAGCGGAAGCTCCTGCGAGCCCCGGCTCCTTGCCCTTTTTAGTTCCGCACTCGTTACGTTGTTGTCTCGTCGCTGATTCGGCCGGAACGGCGGCCGGTCAGCCCCTCGCCACCCTGGACGCGTGGCCAGTCACCTCTTCGCACGGCCCGTCTCCTCAAAGCACCTCGCTGCACCGTCGGCGGCGCGCCCGCCACTCACTAGTCCAGGCGTCACGGTGACGAGTGACGTGACGCCTGTGTCAACGTCACGGTGACCCCTGATTGTGACGGCGCTGTTAGCGCGCGGCGCCGCAGTGACCTGTCCTGTCCGGTCACCTCTGTCACCGTCCCGGAGACGTTTTGTGACGAGCGGTGGGACGACCCGTGGCATGACGGTGAGGCAGCGCAGTTGACGAGAGGCCGCCCGGAGCGTGTCTGCCGAAAACCACGCAGTGGACATGACGTTTCGAGACAGGCCAGCTATTGAGACGGAGACGAGCCAGCAGCACACCGGCACCGTACCGCGTGAGACGGCGCAGCCGGCGAGAAGCAAACGTGCGAGCGTGGACCCGAGGCACCGCGACGTGACCATCAGAAACCGAAGCCGGGACAGCCGAGTGAAGGCACGGCACGATCGCCGCGACCGGATGAGGGTCGCCTCGTTTCTTCCCGAGGCAAATGTTGGGGGCGGGATATGAGTCAGTGCCGTTTGCGCCTTCGCGCTTGTTCCGCCCCACACGTCGTCTCCGTGTTGTTGCCCTTGTCCCTGTAGTCCGGCAGCCCCCTCGCGGTCCTGCCCGTCCGCCGCACCTTGGATACCATTCGCGCCTATCGGCGTGGTCAGGCATGGTCCGTGCTGCAGGCGGCCGTGCACCATCTAGCGTGGAGTCCTTGGCACTCACCCCGGAGCAACGAACTGCACAGCGGAAACTGGTTGGAACGCTGAACCTCAGGCATGTGGTTTGAAGCTGTGCGAATCAATAGTCTGTGGCTTTATCGGACAATCTCCTAGGCCTCGGAGGTCGGCCTCGACCGCTGGCTCCTAGAGACATCTGGCTTGACTCATTGTGCAGTTGCGGCTTCAGTTCGACGTGGGGTAAGGGTTCTGCCTTCTCCAGGGTTCAGCTGTTGGCGGCGGGGATCGTCGAACTCGTAGGTGAGGATGCCCTCCGTGGCTGCGTAGATGCAAACGGTTGCGGCAAGTGGGCGGCGAGCGTGCGGCGAACGGTGCGCTCAGAGACTGAGAGGGCCACGCAGACCTCGGGAACCGATGCTCCAGCTGACTTCATCGCGATGAGCGTGCGCGTCCCTTGGGCGTCGAGCGCCGGAGGCCTTCCAATGCGAACGCCGGATCGGCGTGCGTTGGCGATGCCTGAGATTGTCCTGGCGCGGATCAGGCTCCTTTCGAATTCAGCTACGAGCCCGAGGAGGCCGATCATGAGGCGGCCTGTCGCGCTGGTCGAGTCGAGGTCGCCGAGTCCCAGCACGCGGACCGTGACGCCCTGTGCGGTAAGCATCTCGATGGTTGCGATCAAGTCCGTGAGCGAACGGCTGATTCGCGACATTTCGGCTGCCACTAGAACGTCGCCTGGCCGAAGGTGGGAGACCGCGTCGCGAAATCCCGGGCGAGCGCCCGTAGGGACCCCGCCGCTGATTTCGTCCGTGAAGATCGTCGTCGCGCCCGCAAGACGAAGTGATGAGACCTGATGCCCGTAGTCCTGAGAATCGCTGCGGGAGACGCGGGCGTAACCGAAAACACGGCCAAGGGCGACCGGCAGAAGGGCGCCTTGACCCGTCACGATTTCTGGCACCGTTATCGCCGGATTCGACCCGATTTTCGTCCTGTCTTTCTGCAAGCTGTCCTCCTTCGGCTTTTGACCGGCACAACCGACCGGTTGTGCCGCCGTCAGTCCTATGAGCGGTAACTGTCAGCTCCTACTATTCGGCCGGGGGAGCGGCGTCCGTTGGCTGATGAACGGACATGTGTGTGCATGCACGCATGCACGCAGATATCTCTTCAGCGGGGATTTATGAAATCTGGGTTAGCTCCAGTTTGGAAAAACGGGTTGGCCCGTACAGCCGAGATCTCGTCGATGCGTATTCCGCTGCGCATTCAAATCTCTTCGGGTGAAAGGTTGACACGAGAACCTGCGACGGTCGCTCGTTCGAGCAGCGCTCGGGCGAGGCCTAGGGTCGGCGTCCCCGGTGTTCCAGTGCTCATCGTGCGCAACCGGAGAAGACGGGGAGCTCTTCCCCTTCCCGGATCGGGTGACGAAAGTATTCGGTATCTTTTACGTCTCATCCGGGTGGTACCTCGAAAGCGCCGTCGGTAGCGCGAAGGGAAGTGCGCTAATCAAGGTCGGTCGCTCCGGTGAGGTGATCAGGCGCATCGCGGACCACGGTGAGAACGCTGTTCGGACGCAGAAGTCTGAGCCTGTGGTTTTCGTGCGTGTCTAATTCGCACCGGGACCTGACTTAGCTGACGTCGAGTGTAGGTTCCATCGCGTATTGAGAACTGCGGGCACGACAACCCTCGACGAACACAGCCGGGACGTAGCGCTAATCCAGGCACAGAGTCGTTTCTCACGAACGTAGAATTCCTCGATGCCTGAGTCGAAGCATGCGGGCTAGCCACGCGTCCCCTTCGTCATGAGGTGTGACGCGTCACGAGGATACCTAGGCGGTCTGGCTCGCCGGGGGTCTTGCCGTGATTGTTTTTTTGAGATGGGCCTTAGTCTGCGACGTCTGACTTCGCGTCTGAGTGCTACTCTCGCGACATGACGCAAAAACCTAACCCTCTCCCAACTGTCCAAATCGACCTGCTCGCCGGTGTCCTCCAGTCCAAGGTTAACCACGGCTGGAAACCCTCCGAGGTCACCCAGCAGAAATGCGTCGCCCTACTCGACCACGCCACCACCCCGCTGCGCGCCCTCTACCTCTCCGCCCTCCTGAACAAGTCCACGTTCTGCGCGCACTGCGGAGGTTCCTCCCGGATCCGCAAGACCACCAACGTCTGGGACATCCAAATCTGGTGCGATACCCCGGACTGTCCCTTGCGCAACGCGTCATCTCACAACGGCGAGCTCAAACCCAACGGGGCGCCCACTCACGACTCCGTGGCCACACTCCCCATCTGGGAGGACAGACGCCGACGCGGCCTGCTCAACCCCGGGCCTGACTACGAACCGCCCACCGCCGACTGCGCCCGAGGCACCTGCGCCGGGCACAAGCACACGAACTACCGCAGCAACCCCACCTTGCCCCAGGTGATTGCTGGCGCCGACGACGACACTCCCCGGCTACTGCTCACCGACTACCACGGCGACCTCAACACCATCTACGGCACGACCGAGAACAACTACACCATCGCCCACGTTACGGTTCGGCGCATCGTTGACGCCGTTGATGCTGCCTGCTCCGCGATCTTCCCTCACCTCGCCACCATGTCCAGCACAGACCGGGCCCTGTTTTCCTTGGCCACTACCGCACTCTGGATGCGCACCCCGTGGGAGGACTTCGAAACGCTGCTGGATACCCCGCACGTGCGCGTCCTGCTTCCTGCGAACATGGTCGCTGAAGCGGAAAGCATGAGCGCCACCTGGCGGATAGACGCCGCAGCGTGATCGCCGTCAACGTCAGCCGGCGCGCCCGCCCGGACGACCTCCCCGACGACTTACGCGGCACCTGCGAAGGATGGTGGGCCGGCATCAGCGCCGCCACCTACCTCGATCATTCCGGCAGCCTCCTCCTAGGCGTGAAGAACAACAGCGTTATCTGGGCAGGCAAGATCACGCACGCCACCCGCCGTGAGGATCGCCGCGTCCGCTTCCACACGACTCCTCCAACCTCGGGCCTGCTCGCTGAAGCGGGCATCGTTATCGGTGCGCCCGCGCCCGCCTGGGCAACCTGGCGACCCGGCCAAGGCAACCCGGTTCGCATTGCCCGGGTCGCCCGGACCTTCGTTGACATCACGGACACCGCCACTCACGACACGATCGGACCGTTCACGCTCCGCTACGACCCTACGACGAACGAGCTCCTGGTGACCGTGCCTGCTGGCGCTCGCCTCGTCGTCGTCAACGGCGGAACGTAACCTCGCCTATCGGGACGAGGCTCCACACCGCCAGATAACTCGACTGTGCTCAGATCTTGCTCATGTTGACTGCCAACGTGGGTCCCTTGGACCACGTGGGGACCGGTGAGGAGAGGTCATGCCCTTCGCCTCCACAACTGGATGACGTTGTCCGCAGCCTCCGCCTCGACCACAACCCGCTCTCGCTCCAGTTCCGCGGCCTGACGTGCCCGGACTTTCCCTGCTACGACCGTGAGATCCCACATTTGCTCGCCGGTCACGGACACCCCGCGTGCGCCAGTGCGCCGGGTTCGGCCGCGGATCAGGGCGTAGTGGGTGCGGAATACGGGTGCCCCGATCGCAGCCTGCGCGTTGTGGAAGAACACCACGTTGGAGACCGGCCCGCTGCCGTCGTCGAGGGAAAGGAAGACCACGCGTTTGCCGCTTCGCATCGGGGGAGTGTGGGTGGCGCGGCGGACCCCAGCAACGAGGACCTCGGTGCCGCCCGGCAGGTTCACGAGCTCCGAGGCGGGCGTTACTCCGAGTTCTTTGAAGAGGGGGTAGAAGCGGGTCATTTGGTGGTGGCTGACGGCGAGGCCGAGGTCTCGGAGTTCCACGTCTGTTTGGGTGCGGCCGCGGAGGTCGAGGGCGGTGACTGCCCGGTAGAAGTCGGGCAGTGGGAGCTCGATGTCGAAGGCGAGTTGGTCGGGGCCGACGGGGAGTGCTTTGCCGCCGAGGCCTTGGATGTGGGCGAGGAGGTCGCCGCGGCGGGCCCGGTCGTAGCCGATGAACGAGTCCAGGGCGCCGACCCGGGCCAGGGCTTCGAACGTGCGCCGGCGCGGCCGCACCCGGTCCCGGAAGTCCTGCAACGAGGAGAACGGTTGATGCTCCGCGATTCGCTGCCGCTCCACCGCGCTGGACCCGGCGAGTTCGGGCAGGGCCAGGCGGATGGCGAGCTGCCCATCGGCCAACTGCTCCACCCGGTAGTCCAGCGCGGACTTCTGGACATCGAGGCCGAGGACAGGGACGCCAAGGTTGCGGGCTTCGGCCACGATCAGGTCCTTCGGCCACATACCCGGGTCGTGGGTGAGGAGCCCGGCGAAGAAAGTCGCCGGGTGATGCGTTTTCAGCCAGGCGCTCTCGTAGGTGGTCCGGGCGAACGCGGCCCCGTGTGCTTTGGCGAACCCGAAACTGCCGAACCCGGACAGCACCTTCCACGCCCGGTCGATGACCGGCGCCGGGAACCCGCGGGTGGCGGCCTGCTTCCGCACGTACGCTTCGTTCTCGGCGAGGTCGCCGGATTTTCCGAGGTGCCGGCGGAACACATCGGCTTTGCCCATCCCGCAGCCGGTCAGCTCGTCGAAGAGCCGCATCACCTGTTCATGGAAGACGACAACACCGTTGGTTTCGGCCAAGAAGGGTTTGAACCGGGGGTGCATGTGGTCGGCTGTCGTTTCCCCGTGCCGCGCCTTTAGATACTGCAGGGGCATGTTCGCTTGCATGGGGCCGGGGCGGAACAAGCTGATCTCCACGGTTAGGTCGTTGAAGACTTCCGGTTGGAGTTTCCCGATCAGTTCCATTTGTCCGGGGGACTCGAGTTGGAAGACGCCGAGGGTGCGGGTGGTTCGGAGCATTTCGTAGGTGGGTTCGTCGTCGAGGGGGACCCGGTCCAGGTCGATGGTCTCGCCGGTGAGTCGCCGGTGCTCCTCGATCGCGTACGCCATCGCACTTTGCATTCGGACGCCGAGGATGTCGAGCTTGATCAGACCCATCGGGTCCATATCGTGCTTGTCGTACTGGGACATCGGCAGCCCCATCCCGGAGCGTTGCACTGGGGTCCGGTCGAGGAGGGAGGTGTCGGAGAGGATGACGCCGCATGGGTGGACGCTGGTGTGGCGGGGGAGCCGATCGAGCTTCGCGGTGAGGTCTACCAGCTGGTCCAGCTGCTGCGACTCGCGCACCTGCCGGGCGAGTTCCGCGAGCTCTGGTTTCTCCTCGAGGGCCCGGCGGAAGTCGCGGGCGTTGAACCGCCACATCTGCTTGGCGATCGCCGCGACCTGGTCCTCCGGCATGCCGAGTGCGAGCCCGGCGTCCCGGACGGCGCCCCGCCCCCGGTACGCGTTGGTCATCGACATCAGCGACACCCGGTCGGCACCGAAGACCTGGAACACCTCCCGGTAGATGTCGTGACGCCGTGCGGATTCGACGTCGATATCGATGTCGGGGAGGGTCTGGCGTTCGGGGGAGAGGAACCGCTCCCAGATGAGACCGTTCTCGATCGGCTCGACCGACGAGGTGCGAAGCGCGTAGTTCAAGACCGAGCCGACCCCGGAACCCCGGGCTTGCACCCGGACGCCCATTCCCCGGATCAAGTCCGCGACCCGGGCGACGGTCAAGAAATACGCGGCGAACCCGAGATGCTCGACCGTCTCCATCTCATGCGCGAGCTCCTCGTGTGCGGCGCGGGCGAGGGTGGTGCCGACGTAGCGGTCGTCGATGCCGTGCCGGGCCCGCCGCCAGAGCTCAGCCACCGGGTCGCCGACCACGCCGATGATCGAGGCTTCCGGCATCCGTGGTGTGCCGAGTCCGATGTCTTCGGCCGGGTGCAGGGCGCATCGTTCTGCCAGCTCACGTGTGGACTTCAGTAGTTGGTCTAGGGCGCCGGGGTTTCGGGCGCCGGCGTCGACGACCATGCGCGCGACCCGGAGCATGTGCGTCCCGTCTTTCAGCCACGCTTGCCCGTTCGCCTGCGGCTCCTCGAGCTGGGCGAGCGGGGTGAGGAGCCGGGTCGCGTCGGCGAGGTCCGCGGTCGTCGCGTCACTCGGCTCGCCGTAGCGGACGGCGTTGGAGAGGATGGCGGGGGTCCCGGTGTCCTCGGCGAGGCCCAGTATTCGGGTGGCCGCGGCCACGGAACCGCGTTGCCCGGTCGGTGCCAGGTGGCATAAGACTTCGAGGGTGATCGAGCCGATCGGCATGACCCGGAGCCACGCGCGCAACCCCGCGACGGACTCCACGCTGTCCCGGTGTTCCACCGCGAGCCCCACGTCGGAGAGCGGCCCGAGGAGCACGGTGAGGGCCCGGCCCTCCGCCCAGGTGGCGAGCCGGCGGCGGTCGATGCTCGGAACCCTTCCTGCCTCGTGTGCGGAGCTCACGGCCCGGCAGAGAGCGGCGTACCCGCGGCCGTCCCCGCCGTGGGCGAGCACGGTCACCCGGCCGAGCGGCCGATGCTCATCATCGTGGACGGCCAGGTCCGCGCCGAGGCCCGCCCGGATCCCCGCGTTCGCGCACGCCCGCACGTGCTTGACCGCCCCATACAGCCCATCTCGGTCGGTCAGGGCGAGGAAGTCAGCGCCGGCGGCGGCCGCCTGGTCGACGAGAGCCTCGGGCATGGTTACGCCGTAGTGCGGCGAGTACGCGGAGGCGACGTGGAGGTGCGGGAAGCTCTATAGCATCCGCACCTCCAACCCTTGCTATCGAACGTTTATTCGATATTAGGAGTGTAGGTCGGGGCTCTGACACCGGCAAGGTTGGAGCGCAAACGTGCGGGCAAAATGGTGGAGTGGCGATTTTCCACCGTTGGCTTTGAACACCTTGCTGAGATGTCCTCCGCGCGGGCTGACGCGCTCGGACCCCGTCGGCGACCAAGCGCTGCATTTCAACCTGCGCAGATAGGTAGTCACCTTGAACTCGGAAGATTTCCCGGTTTCGGAGGCCCTCGGCAACATGAGGACTCACTGGTGCTAGAGCCGGAGGCGCAGCCCCGCCTCCAAGGAAATTTCGAGCCACCGGGTGTCCCGGGGGACTGGGCGCGTTGAGCGGACTGAGCCCTCTGATGCGTATTCCGATCGCGGTCGAGGCGCCATCCGCGCCCCGTTCTGGGTGCATATGACGCGCATTCTGGTCTCCCGGTGCACGCATAGTTAGGTATTGCACGCTTCTGGACTGAGCTGGAAGATGTGGTGCTTGATAGGACTGTGATGTTCTTGATGTCAAGCGAGAGTCGCGAAAAAAGGGGATGGCTTGACGAACGATGTTTGGCTGCAGTTGTGGAGCGGGGCTATCGGAGCTGTTGTCGGCGCGGTCATGGGTGGAGTTTCCGCGATACTCGTCCTCTATTTTACGAACAAGCATCAAGCAGGCCTTTCACAAATTGCGCTTGAACAGCAGGCTGACGGGCTGAAAGACCAGCTGTTATCTCAGCGCGAAGAAAGGCGCGAGACTCGAGAGATTGAAGCAGTTGCGGAACTTCTGGAGTTCATCACAAAGCTCCTCCACGATCAACCAGAAGACCTCAGCTTTGTGCCGGATCTGGTGCGTCGATGTGACCAGCTGACTCTCAATTCGAGCGATGAAGTCGGAAAGCACTGGAGAACTACATCGAAGTTCGACGTACTTGGAGTCTCGCGCCATCCCTATGCCGAGACCCTGACGGTGAAGATCGCACTGAACCAAGTGCTGTCCGTGTTCATTCCTGCAATGGACGTGCAATATGGGGGTGAGCTGCCAGTCCCACTCCGCAACCTGCTGCGCGAAGATACCGTTTCCTGGGTGGGAATGACGCAGAGCCTAGGGTATGTTTCCGCGTCCCTCCTCAGGTGGCAGTACATGACAATCGACGAAAAGATCGCGGTCTTCGGCAGCAGGCCGTGGGCAGAGAGAGCTGCGGCGAATTTCATGACTCTCTCCTGGGAATTGGCTTGGTGGGACGGCAGCTCCCCACAAGATTTTTGGCGCTCCGACAAGATCGATCCTCGAATTCAAGACCTGTTCAAGTGGGTCTCTTCAGAACAATTTGCAGCAGCTTCCAAGGAGACAACCCCCCTCTACAACAGACTTTTTGAAGAGGCATGCGTTGAGGAACCCGCCTTGCGTCTGAGGCGGGACGCGTTCTGGATGCAAACGATGTCTTCGTCTGTGATGCTCGGGAAGAGCTGACTCCCCAGCTGTGTCCGCCTGGGATGATTCAGAGCACTTGAGCATTATTTAAGGACCGAAGTACGACCTTGCCGCCCGGATCCGGCTGACGCGACCACTCGCAGTCGGGCTGTCTGCCTTCGATCGGCAACACCGACCGCGCGACTGCAGAAACTTCTCTGGCCCTGGGTAAGACCGGAAGTACGAGGAGCGTAGTGGCTGGCGCACAAAACAGCCTGCGGCGAGGTCTGCGGAGCTGTGGGCGAAACCCGGGGTACTTGCGGCGGCCTACATGCCTGGCGGCCAGCGGCGATACGCAGCGAGAACAATTCGTCGAGAGTGTCTGCAAGCCGGAATGTATAAAGGACAATAGCGGGATGAACGACTTGCTTCCAATCTTCGACGATGGCCCCTCTCAACCCGAGTCCGCCCCGCTGACGCAGGCCTTGAGCGAATCCCAAAGAGATGCGCTGAGGAAGTCGTTTGCTCAGCTGGGCATTCTGGACGCTCGCGGGCAGTTCGCGATGGTTGAAGAACTGACAGGTGAGCGCATTACGTCCGTTCAGGAACTCGCCGCACACCACGCGCAGGCGCTCATCCACCGGCTGGATGATCGAGTGGCCTCGATTGGGCGGAGGAGTACAGGAAACGCGTGGGCAGATCGCGAAGAAGACACATGGATCGACAAACTCTGAGGAGGACAGGGGGTCAGCTGTCCAGGTGGGTCGGTCGCGCTGGCACTTCAGCGCCACCCTCGGCACGTCAGACCGCCTGAGCCCGCCCCGAACAGTACAATCAAGGGGACGCCATCGCTCAGTTCCATTGGCTTATGAATGGGTCACGAGACTTCGGGGGACCATGACAAAGGTATGTCTGCCATGACTTTTGACCTGCCTGAGAAAGGCCGT
Organism: Cryobacterium sp. Hz7; assembly: GCF_004402815.1. NCBI lineage: Bacteria > Bacillati > Actinomycetota > Actinomycetes > Micrococcales > Microbacteriaceae > Cryobacterium > Cryobacterium sp. Hz7. Next base: position 9,873 of record NZ_SOFB01000001.1, on the reverse strand, counting down.
CAAGTTCGCGTCGACGATTCGCTCGTTACTGTCCGCGATGCCGATTGGGCAGACCAAGGCGTAATCGAACTATTCGTTATCGATGCGCAAGGTAACCCTGGACGTGTTTTGCTCACTGAGCATCAACTCGCTTCAGGATTGGTACCGGTCAACGATCGGGGCGGTAATCCTGAGCGGGCCCTGACCGGACTCTGGGGACGATGGATGCAGTATGCGATGCCGCGCATTCGTTCCGCTGTACTTGCAACTCGACCGTTGCAGCCTTACGCCCATCAAGACGAGGCTGTACACGGACACATGCTCAACCAGCCGCGCCTCAGGTTCCTGCTGGGAGACGAGCCCGGCACGGGAAAAACGATCATGGCTGGAATGTATTTGGCGGAGGGTCGACGGCAAGGGCTAATTCGGGGACGCGTCGTCATCATCGTCCCTGCCCATTTGGTTACAAAATGGGAGCGTGATATGAGCCGTTTGTTTGGAGTTGAGGTTAGAAGGCTCACCGCTGCGATGGCGGCCGAGCCAAAGGACCTTGACCCGCGCTACGACACGTGGGTCGTATCCGTGGACCTCTTCACGCACAACGCCGACGTGCGCAGAAAGCTGGCCGGTAAGCGGGCTTCCTGGTCTTTGGCGATCTTCGATGAGGCTCATCGTCTGACCCCGACAAGTCAGTATCTTGCCGCAGCCAGAGAAATCGCGGATCAGGCGCACCATCTTCTTCTGCTGACGGCGACGCCACACAGAGGAAAGGAATATTACTTTCGAGGTCTCATGAATCTCCTCGATCCCATTCTCTACCCCTGGGATTCAACGCAAACGGAGTATGCGACAGCGCTCGTCCCTAGCCAGATGTCGTTCTTGAGACGTATGAAAGAAGAGCTGGTAGATCACGACGGGAACAAACTCTTCCCCCCTCGGTTTTCAGAAACAATCTCCGTGAATTTGAACCCCTACGAGGCAAGTGCCTATGACGCCGTCATGGCCTATGTGGATAGCTACTACTCCGACAACGCGACTCTAGCCCTGTCGATTTACGGCAAGCGAGTGGCATCGAGTCTTTACGCGGCGATTGCGACCGTGAAACGTCGCGAGATGGCGTTGAAGGGGGCGGCGAACGAGCGCTCGTCACCCGTGCTGCCCGAGGATTTTCTATCCAGCGAGACCTTCGGCTCGGCTATCGATGACGACGAGGCTTGGGCGGAGGCTGAGGACGCGCTGGTCAGGGCTCGGACGAGAGACAAAACAGGCGAACTAGCAAGCGTCGCTGCATTGCTCGAGATCTTGACTGAGGCTCAGGATGCTGCGGTATCTGCGAAGTGGCACACTCTCCTCGCGATAATCGCTAGGCATGGCATCGCCCCCGGGCAAGGTCAGCTGCTCGTCTTCACTGAGTTCGCGGACACCGCGCGTTGGCTTCGAGGGCTTTTTGCTGACACCGGATTCAGCGTCGATCTCCTCGAAGGGGCTGTCGATCATCGCGCTCGCGATCTACTCCAAGAACGTTTCCTCGCTGGCAAATACCAAGTCCTAGTGTCTACCGATGCAGGAGGTGAAGGTATCGACCTCCAGTCCGCGAACGTGATGATTGACTGGGATTTGCCTTGGTCGATGGTTCGACTCGAGCAAAGGATGGGGCGCCTCCACCGAATCGGACAGAGAAACGCCGTGCACGTGTACCACCTGATCGCGCCGCATACGCGAGAGGGTCGAGTGCAAGAAGTGATGATGCAGAACCTGGAGAGCGCTGGAAGGGCGCTTGAAGGAAAGATCTATGACCTGCTCGACGCGACGGCCGCGAGCACCGGATTCGACTGGGGCAAGGCCATGGTTGACGCTCAGGCAGGTCGCAGTGTCACGGTTCCAGACTCTGAAGCTCTCATTCGAGCAGCACGCACGCTTCTCGCGAATGAACGAACGCTGAGCAGTCCTGCCAACGTGTCCGAGGCCCTCGACCGGTTCGCCGCTGACAGGCTGGAAGCGATCAACCCCGTGATCGTCGACTCCATGCTGGATCAGCTCGCGCGCAGTCAGCAATGGATCATCGGACCAGGTCCAGCGAAGGGCATACGGCATGTAGTGGATCGGGTTCGGTCGTTGCCTTCGTATCTGGGTGGGGAGCGTGAGGCCGATGTCGCATCGGATGGAACGTCCGTGCGGAGGGCCATAGACGATGGTGCGAGTGCGTCCGGGCTCTCCGACGTGATCGTTCTCGGCCCGACGGAGGACGCCTTTCAGCAACTCGTCGCTCATGCGGTGAACGCTGGAGAAGAAGATCTGATTCGGGGCGCAAGCATTGTTGACAGCGCCTCGCTCACGTCTTACGTCCTGGCGCTCTTCGATGCTGATATCCAGCTTTATGACGGGACAACTCGAACAACTCGAAAGGCTCCACTTCTCATCCGGTGTTCAGCGGGGCAAACGCTCCCCGTGGCTTGGGAGTCGCTTATGACCCTTCGAGCCCCCTCGGACACCGATTCACTAACAGCCGGACCAACCCAGCTATCGCCGGGGAACCGTCATGATGCCACTAACGAAGCAAGGAGCGAGCTTCGCGGTCAGGTGAAATCGCTGGAAGAGGAGCGCCGCGACTGGATAAGAGCCGCAAAAAAGCAGCTCGAAATCACCAAGTACCGATTCGAAGAATCGATTGCAGAGCGACCGGTTGAAGAGCGTATTGAGTTGCTCAGACACTTCGAGATTGCGCGCTTAGACAGGCTGGGTGTTCTGAACCAGATAGCCGAAGTTTCAGCAAGCGCAGTGAGGCTTGTCGGCTGGGTTGCTGTGGCCGGCATAGCTCGAACTGATCAGCTCGGCTATGACCCCAATTCGGAGAAGGCCGCGATCAGCGCAGTGGTTGACGAACTTGAAAAGTTCGGATTCGAGGTCGACGATAGACAAACGGCCGGCGTCGGGTACGACCTTTACGCCCGGCACCCCATGACCCGTGAGCAGAGACTCGTAGAAGTCAAAGGGCTTCAAGGGGCACTTCGCGCCGTTTGGCTAGAACAAAACGAGTGGGCCCAAGCGCAGCAGCGAGGGGGAGAGTACTGGCTGTACGTCGTTGACTCTTGCGCAAGCAGCCCCACAGTGAGACTCCGTCTCCAGGACCCGTCTTCCGTTCTTGGCGGCCCTCGGCGAATAGAACGGTACCAGATCCGATTGTCCGAGCTCAGCAAATTGATCGGAGATCAAGCGTGAGTCATTACCTGTCCGACGTCGTTCCCAGCCTCGACCTGAGCAGGGCAACAGAAGACCCCACGAGCAGGCTCATCGACTCGTGGTTTCCCTGTCCCGAGGTGGATGTAGCGGTGCGGACTCCGGCGGGCTCCGGACGGAGCGAAAAATCTCTATTCACTTGGTTCGCTTCGAGACCCATTGCGCAGGCACGGGCGGCCGTGCTGTGTTCGCTCCTGCCCGACACCCCTGGTAATCGCCAAGACGTCAGGGCTGCTGTCCTAATCGGCGATCGTTCGGCAATGGAACGCCTCCGAAAGAAGATCTCGGCGGAGTATGGCAGCAAGCCACCCCTCGTTCTCGACATGTTTTCCGGTCGTGGAATCATTCCGTTGGAGGCTGCCAGAGCTGGCGCGAACGCGATTGGAATCGATATCTCGCCGGTCGCCACACTCGCGGGAACGCTCCTCGCGGACTATCCCCTTCGTGACTGGTCTGCTGAAGAGCAGCTTCCCTATCGTCGCGATGAGAGGCTCGATGGAGCCAACCCTGGTAGCTCGGAGATCAGCCTGACGCTCGACGGGTTTGCTGCGGAACCTCGTCTTCTACATGATGTGCGTCTGGTTTTGAGCGAGGTCGCCCGCCGCGTTCGCGAGATTGTTAGCCCGCTGTATCTGGGGTTGAATCCTCGGTCGCTTGACCTTCCATGGGCATACCTCTGGGCCGTCACGATACCCTGTGATGGCTGCGGACGTCGGTTCCCAATGATTGGGTCCATGGTACTGATGCACCCCTATAAGGTCGCGGGGGAGCCCGGACAGGCGCTCAAAGTCGTAGTTGAGGGAGACGCCTGGAGTACTTCGGTTCACGAAGGTACGGCTCAGCAAGAACCGACCTTTGCCGCTGCCGCCGGTAAGCGTGGGAAGTCCGCGAGATGCAGCTTCACGAGTTGCGGGCACACGCACAGCCTGGATGTCGTTAAGGCCAAAGGCCTGGCAGGTCAGTATGAGGACGCCATGCTCGCCGTTGCCGAAGTCGACCCGGAGACGAATCGAAAGGTGTTTCGACCCCCGACTGCGGTCGAACGCGCTGCGGCTAAACAAGCTGATGACTGGGAATTCGACGGGGCTAACGAGACCGCGGCGATCCCTGACGAACCGATTCCTGCAACATCTGGTGTGGATGCCTATCAGTACGGCTACCGAACCTACGGCTCTCTGATGAACAGCCGGCAGGCAGTGCTCTTTGCCACGACAGCTCAGGTCATCGATGAGCTCTACGCGGAGCTGACGGGAATCGTAAGCGAAGAATACGCCAAAGTCTTGGCTAGTTACGCTGCCGGGAATCTGCCCAAGCAGCTTCGACGCGCGACCCGTGGGGCGAACTTGCTCGCCCATGGCAGCCCGGATGGAACTAAGCAAAACACCTGCCAAGTTGGGGACGTCTTTTCGAAGCAATCTGTTCTCAAACACCAGTTTGACTATCTCGAGGCTGGACCTGGGCAAGGGCCGGGGACTTGGAGCTCCGTGTCTAGCAGCTTGGTGAACGCACTGAAGAAGGTGCTGGAGGAGAACTACGTTGGGGGCAGGCCCGGTCGGTTCAGGCGCGGATCGGCCGTCTCTCTCCCGTACCGTGATCGATCCGTGGACGCAGTGGTCTGTGACCCGCCCTACTACCAGATGATCGCCTACGCTGACTCTTCCGACTTGTTCCATGTCTGGTTCAAACGGGCCCTCCGACACGTACTCCCCGATCTATTCGGCGGAGCGGTGGACGGCGCTGATGGACTTCAGGACAAGTCCGAGGAGATCATCGTCAAAGGTCGCGGCGCTAAGGGGCACGGTGACCACCGCACGGAGGATTTTTACGAGTCCATGCTCGCCAAATCCTTCACTGAGGCGCGTCGAGTTCTCAAGCCGGAGGGTCATCTGACCGTCATCTTCGGTCATTCGGACCCCGATGCTTGGAAGCGATTACTCGCCGCTCTCACAGACGCGGGATTCATTGTCACCTCATCTTGGCCGTCGCGGACGGAAACGGCAGCTACGGGTGTTGCCACCATTTCTGTCACCGTGTCCATAGGGGCTCGCGTTGCCGCCTCCCACCGACCAGTCGGGATCGCGGCACAGATCGACGCCGAGGTGGTTGCAGAAGTAAAACGTCGCAGCCGTGTTTGGGATGCAGATGGGTTGGCCCTCGAGGACCAGCTAATGGCGTCCTACGGGGCTGCTTTGCAGGTCGTCGGCCAATGCAGCAAGGTCATCACGCCAGACGGAGCTACCGTTCCTTTAGAGCACTACATGACTCTCGCTCGCCGAGCTGTGCGCGATGCCGTCGCTCTGAGACTCGACGAGCTACCTCTCGAAACATTCGATCCGCACACTAGGTTGGCAGTCTTCTGGCACGAGCTTTATGGTCGCGCCGCGGTCCCGAGAGGTGAGGCTCGATTCTTTGCTCAGTCAGATGAATTGCGACTTGAGGATCTTCGGGGTCCCATACTCGACGAGACAAAAGCTGGGTATAACTTGCGCCATGATGCTCCGGAGGCGCTGACCTCAGCATCCAGCGTCTACGAGGTTGTGCGCGGCATGGCAGCAGCATGGCCCGAGGGTACCGACGCGGTGGCTGAATGTCTGGCGCTCAGCGAACGGCTGGCGACTGACGCGCATCTTTGGGCAATTGTGGATTGGCTAGCTACGAAGCTTCCGACCTCGGATCCAGTCGCTATCGCTCTCGCAGCCGTCAAGCGAAATCGAGGGACCATTCAGGCGAGTGTCGCCGCCCAAGTTCATTTCGCTGCACCGCAGCCGAAACTCTTCGAGGAGATATCGTGACCACGACTGAAAGCATGCACTGGGCCAGCGTCCTGAAGCTTCGCCATGAGGTCCGCCAGACAGACGGATCCGTCGGCGAACTCCAAATGAGCCTGGCAAAAGCGGTTTACCAGACAGTCGCCGTCCCATATGCAAACTGCAACTATTACGCTGACATCACGCAGCCGACTCCTCTGCTAGTGGGCTTCCTCGGCCGAGTTGCTCGGCGTCTCGGAGTTGAGGGAGTTGACGCTCAAGCGTGCTTCCACCTCGACCAAGGCATGGGTGGTGGCAAGAGTCACGCCCTCGTCGGGATCTGGCACATGATCAAGAACCAGAGTGACTTCCTCGCCTCTGAGCTCGGCCAAGCAGTGTCGTCCGAAGCCACACGGGGTGGACATGCCCTTGATCTGTCCGACGTCGTTCCGGTCGTTCTGATGGGGGACTCTATGTCCCCAGGAGCTACCGATCCACGATTCGGCCCAGCCACCGATCTCTTCGGCCGGTTCTTGTGGTTGTTGTTCAGCAGCGATAAGGACCAAATGGGGCGGTGGCTGCACTTCAGCAGTTTGGGTGCCAACAAGGCGACTTTGCAGGCCGTATTTGCTGAGATCAATCGGCCTGTTCTTGTGCTCATCGATGAACTCATGGACTATGCAATGGCACTCACCGATCAGTCGGCCATTGGTGGCATGCCCGGTGAACAGGCCTTTCTGAACGCCCTGGCGGATGCAGTCGACGACCAGCCTAGAGTCGCCCTGGTCGTGGTTATGATTCGCAGTGACGAGGATGAGGCTGGGTACCACCCTGCAGCGGAGGAGATGCGGGAGTATCTATCGGCCAGGCTCCAAAGAAACGGTGAAACCGTCACGGTCACCGAACCCGCGGATTTTGCTCAAATTATTCGGCGCCGCCTCTTCGCAGTTGGCGCAATCGACCATGCTGCAAAGCGAACTGCGCAAGGAATCGTTGCCGCTGCTCTCGACCCTTGGCTCACTCAGGTGTACGGACAACTCGGTTCTGGGCGCAGCATCTCACGCTTGCAGGATCGTATTGTCGACACGTACCCGTTTCACCCGGATCTCTTCGACTTGGTCACCAAAGAGTGGTCTATTGTGCAGGCCTTCCAGCGAGTGCGATCTACGGTAGCAATTTTTGCCCGGACCGTCCTCTATTGGGTGAACCAGCACGAGGCTGGCGAATGGGCACCGGACTTGATCGGTCCTGGAGACATCCCGCTTCAAACGGACGCGCTTGAGGCGTTACTTTCATCTGGTGTTCTTGCGGGCAACAACCGAGCGATACAAGGATTCCGCGCGGTTGCTAGCACTGATGTCGTGCGCTCTGGGGGTGGCGCCGGGACGTCGTTCGCGTTGGACGCCGTCCTGCGAAGTGCTGGCGTCGATGCAAATCAGCCGTCCCCCGCGCTCCGCATGGCAACAGCTTGCTTCTCCTACAGTTTGGTGACTCGTCCGCAAGGAGCCAGGGGAGCGACTAAAGCGGAACTTCTTGCAGCGATCGCGGGCTCGGCGGTAACCTACGCGGCTGCCGAGGAAGTATTCAACGCACTTATCGCCAGTCCAGCCGAGGGAGGTCTCGGTGCCCTTGAACGGACGAGGCCCACTGGCGGCAGAGGCAGTGAGCGGTTCTACCTGTCCATCAAGCAGACATTGAACATGTACCACGTAACGGCGATGCAGATGGTCAGCAACGAAGTGGCCCTGGAAAGAGTTTGGACACGCGCCCAGTCACTATCGAAGAATGGAACTTTCGCATCTGTCACATGTCTTGATAGGCCAAACGACGCCAACGTGTCGGCGACTTCGATTTTTTCAGGTGTGGACGGCGCCTCAAACCGTCTCGTCGTTCTAGACCCGCGGCGGTGGAGTCTGCTCAACGGGAACGACACGAATACGCGTGCGGACATAGACTTCGCGTTCGGAGTTACGCCGGGCCTTGCCACCACCTTTGCGGCGTCAATGGTCATCGCGGTTGTCAACACTCAACGACGAAACCGAGCCCGTGACCGGGCAAAGCTGGCAATTGCTTGGGAGAAAGTTGTCGAGCAGCTCGACCGTGATGACGAGGAATACGTCGAGGCGTGCTCGCGCCGCGACGCTGCTCGTCTTTTGCTTGACAGTGACACGAGATACGCATTTCAGCACTACGCGTACCTTTTGCGCACTGGCACCGGGCTTACGGTCCAATACAAAGCCGTTCCGGACGGGAGGACGTCCCTGGCGGGTCAGGACGTCTGGAATGATCTCGTGGCGGGCAACCGCGCGGTGTCAGCCGGCGCATTGGCGCCGGAGTACGTGGCTCAACTGGTTACGGCTGGGCGATTCGGCCGATACCTGACGCCAAAGGAATTCTTTGAACTTCCGTACGGAAATCCAACGTGGCCACTGGTGGCAACGGTAGAGGACTTGCGAAACGCGCTCTATCGGCTGGTGACGAGCGAAGAGTGGATGTTGACGGACAGTGAGGGAAACGAGATTCGTCCCGCCAACCCCGGTCAGATTCAACCTGCGTCAATGCAACAATCGCTCCGACCGCGTCCGTCGGTCGACGAGGAGGATGAAACCGACGAAACCGCGTCGGAGAATGAGCATCACGGGACCGGCGCTGCGACGACGGCGTCAGACAAACCGGCGTCAACGTCCGGTATGAATCAGGCAAAACAGGATCATGGCTCGCAGGCACCTGCCTATGAAGTGACTCGCGTGAAGCTGCCCTGGTCGTCTGTAACTGACCAGAGCAAGCGGGAATCAATCTGGAGCCTTGTCCGAGAAGTTGCATCCTTACTTGACCCGGCAAGGAGGTCTGGCGACCTTCAGATGATGGGCTTGGAGATCGTCGTGACGGCAAGAGTGGGTGATACGGATGGTCTCGCTGAGAAAGCCAAAGAAACCCTCGGCGTATCTATTTCGATTGAGGATGAAGAGATCTGAGTCCAACTTCCTGAAGCTGTGGGCATCCAAGCCATCCGAGATACCTGGCTGTAACTGGATATCACTGGTCTATTCTCGTTGAATATGCGTTGAATTCCTGCAATTCTTGGGATTTCAAAAAGATAAACAGCAGGTCAGAGGTAATAATTTTACCTTGTCAACCCGGAATCAGTGGGTTCCCGGTTCAAGTCCGGGGGGGTGCACCATCAGAAAAAGGCCAGGCTCGTTCCAAACGAGGCTTGGCCTTTTCTGTACCCGGTAGCCTGATATCCAGTCAACAGCACCTTCATCGTCAGGCGGAAAAAATCAGAGCTGCACGAGCCACCAAAGACAGACCCCACGCGGTGCGAATCTGGCACGACATCATCGTTAATTGGCTCCTGGCTACACCGCTGATCGTCAATGGAGCGCATCGGTCTCGGCTGCTCCACCTCGCCGGAATGAACGTCAGAAGTTCCAGAGTGCTGAAGGGGGTCACCTTTGGCTCCAGAATGGTCGTTCTAAAACCCGGCGCGTTCGTGAATGAGGGCTGCTACTTCGACGGAAATGAGCGTGTGTTCATCGGGCGCGCGGCTGTGGCCCAGGGCGTCCGCTTCGTCACAAGTACGCATGAGATCGGACCCAGCGAGTTCCGAGTCGGCCCACTGGTAACCAAACCGATCCATGTCGGCGACGGCGCGTGGATCGGTGCTTTCGCCACAATCCTGCCCGGTGTCACGATCGGCAACGGGGCAATCGTGGCTGCCGGCAGTGTAGTGACCAAGGACGTCGAGCCCAACACCGTCCATGGTGGAGTGCCGGCTCGTCTGATCAGGTCGCTGGAGGGCTAGCTGTTGTTCCCACTGACGTTGTGAGCACGGTTGATGGGTGATTTGCCGCCGATGCCGGTATGGGGTCTGTGGTGATTGTAGCTATGGATCCAGTCTTGGTAGGTG
>NZ_SOFB01000005.1:0-29064 GCF_004402815.1 Cryobacterium sp. Hz7 | reverse complement strand
CTTTGTGAGTTGCTTTAGTCGGTACTCACTGACCATCCCACGGTGGCTCTTCACGTTGACGAAGCAACGCTCAAGAGCGGGAAACCACACCACTCACGGGGACGTAACCACTAAGAAGCGATCAAGACCCTCAGGTTCGCTGTTGGCCTCTAGGCGGAAAAGCGCCGCATTACCGTTGGCAATGTTCAGTAGCGCTTGCGCCGCGAACGACGGGTCCAGATCAACAGCCAGCAGCAGCGCAGAGGCGCGACCGATACCCGCCGAAATCAAGTCGGGATCATTGAGATTTGTTCCAATATTAATTGTCACCGACGACACCGTAAACAGCGCAGATAGGAAATGCTGCGTAGTAAGTCCAGCGGTCATCACTTCATCGTCGAGCGCACTAAGGCTGATCGCAGCATCACTATCGGCGAGAGTCGCAATTGCACGCGCGGCAAAATCTCGATGGCGTCGCGCCGACTCTTCGGGATCCAACTTATGGAGATCAGGCTCATTCATATCCCCATCATGTCGTGCTCTAGCGACCTAGCGACCGCTACACCATTGCCGCAGCAGTCGCGACTGATCTAGGCGATTGTGCTTTGGGGCCGCCGCAAAATTCGGAACGGGGCAACCCACTGTCGGCATCGCGCTTAGGCTGCAGAATTCGACGACCCCGCCGCGCAGTTCTCGATTTTATCCACCTCTAATGGGAGGCTTCTTGAATGTACCTTCCTGATTCGATTAACCTGCCAATAGAGGTCGAATGGGCGCGACTAGACAATCCCACCCAGATGCACGGGGGCACGCTCAGCGACTGGAACGGCGAACCACGACTCGACTCCGAAGCCCAACTGTCATTTCTTCAGGATGGTGTGCGTTCGAGCGCGCCGCCATGGATCATTACGACGATTGCCGGGCAGCCCACTGTGATGCGCGCATCCATTCGGTATGAGTCAGGCGTCCAGTTCCTCGCAATCACAGAAATGCGCGTCGGAGCCTCAGATCTGGACAGCAATTTCGTCTCGGTTTCTGCGGAGTTTGAGTACACCAGCGAGGTGCTCAAGTACCGCTCGGAGGACGGCCCTATGCGAAGCCCTTCAACCTCGCTTGATCTCCCCGCACTTAGCGCGGCCGACGCTATGGTGCTTCATTACCCCGGAACGGGTCTCGCGGGGACTATAGAGCTGGTCTCAACCTCCCCCGTCGCTCTAGAAACGTTCGAAGCACATCTACGTGCATTTCAGGACCTCATCACATTTGCAACCCGCCGGCCATCAGCGCGGCTTGCACTAGTGGCAGTTCGTGCAAGCGGACAGACAGTGCAGATCATCGGTCGCACGAAAGTACTACCCCACGGCCCGGTTCACCTCGATCACCGCGAATTCACGCTCAGACTTGCTGGAACGAACACCGAACAAATAGTGGAGCGCTGGTGGAGGGGCGTCGTGGACCTCCGGCCAATCCTCCAGGTCTTTGTGGGTGCGATCTACCAGCCGGGCTATATCGAATCTGATCTCCTCGCGGCTGCCGCCGCAATGGAGCATTTCAGCAACCTTCTCCATCCAGTGCCACCACGTTCGAAGCTCACAGCGGCCCAGCTGGAGCCGATCAAAACTGCGCTCGAGACCGTCGCTTCGCCCGATCGGGAACAGCTCGAGTTGATCACCAGAGTATTCAGAAATGAACGGGCAACCGTAGGGTTCTATGGCCGGATCGAGGCGCTCGTGAGCACTCTCGACTCCAACCTGCGCCGCGGAACCCATATCGACATCGGAGCGTGGCTTGTTTCGTTCGTGAAGATGAGGAATTTCATCGCACACGAGGGCTCGCCCCCGGGGGCTTTCGACGGCGAACTGGGTCCGGTCAGGGACGCAACGCGTTCACTTCTCGCGCTTCTAATCGCGGTGCACCTAGGTGTGCCGCAGGCGGCGCTTCAGATGGCGGCGAACGCGTTGGGCGCTCGTTATGGTTCTGTTTATCGGGGCGGACAGATCTATCCGTAGCTGCTGCGGGGCGCCAGAATAATGAACTCGAAGACTGTCAACGACGGGCGGACTTGAAGCAGTCGAACATCGCTGAATTGAGGTGGGAAGGCGCTTCTTAGTCACCTCGATGCCATCTCGTGTTCAGCGGGCAGAAGGACATGGGACAAGAGTCACGGCGGGCGTGGCGTGCCCGCTTCATGCCCGCCGCTGACACGGCTGCAACGTGATTTCTCCGATCGCTTCGGCCCCAATCGTGTTGAAGTATCGCGCCTCTTGCCTCAGAAACAGGTGTGTTGTGGGAGGACAGTAGGGCTCAAATTCCTCGGTCTCACGCCCGGCGAACTGTTGCGGGAAGCGGGCCGTGAAGGGGTTGACGTGTCCGGCATCGTCGTCGTCCCACAAGGGCGACGTATTAGTCTTCGGCTATTCCTGCGAAGGATACGAGGCGGGGATTCTCGAAGCCGTCCCAGCCGTTAAAGGCGAAGGCTTCACGCATTGCCGCGCTGTCCATTTGCCGGTACACGGCCCCGAGTTGGGCGTCGGTGCCGTCAAAGAGTGAGGCGCGCGCGACGGGGTCGTCGAGCAGGGCGAGGAAGGCCGGCTCCGCCCTGGCCGAGTAATAAAGGGCGAAGTTGGTGTAGGCGCCGAGCTTGTCATTTTCGTCCTTGCCGGCGTTAGCGATGCCCCGAAACACGTCGAACTCGACCAGGAGATTCGTGAGATCTCGCGGTTGGCCGTCGCCGAGCAGATCGAAGAGGTGGGCGGCTACGGCTTTGGCGGCCTCGATGACGCCGCTTCGCGTGCCTTCTTCGTCCTTCAGAAGCTCGGCTCGGGCGACCATGACTTCGGCCTTCCGGAGCAGCGACTTCCAGTAGCCACCGTGCGTGCTGATGGGAGTGAGGCGGACCAGTACGGCAAGGTTATCCCACTGCTTCTCCTGCACGAGAACAGCGCCGAGGGCATAGAGGTGCATCAGCACTTCCTTGTGGCCGAGAGGGAACCGGCGCGGCTGGCTGACGAAGTCTTCATCGACCGCATCGTAGATAGCTCTGTGACCCTCGATCGCTCGGGAGAAGGTCGTGCCTGCTGAGTAGCGCGCGGAAAGCGCTGCGATAATGTTCAGCCGGTCGAGCTGACCACCTAGTTCAGACGCGACAGCCCGAGCGTCCTTTCCCGAGGCGGCATCGACGACAGTCACGGCGTTGCTAATCGTTTTCCGCAAAAGGAGATCAAGGCCGACGTCGTCGCCGCGGCGGATCAGCTCGGTGACCGCCGCCCCGAACGACTCAGCTGGCATCTCGACGTTGACGTTCACGAACCCGCCCGGCTCGACGGCTGGGGTTGCGACGCGCATCGATTCGAACATGTCTCGTCGCCATTCTTCCTTGCGGGCCGCGATGACTCGCTCGATGATGCCGCGTGCTTCGTGCTGATTCCATCGGACGCTGGAAGTGCCGCGGCGCACGAACACATCACCTGCGCGCCAAACGGTCTTGTTCTCGTACTCGCCGTCTTTCGACATAATCCGCATTCCGTCCCGGTTCGGGCCGACGCCGATCAAGAGGAAGTCCTTGGAGTCGAGGCGGTGGAGGGCTGCACTTAGGTCGATGGGCTCGCCAAGCACAGCGGCGACCTTGGATCGAATCTTCTGCTCATCGAAGTCGCGGGCATTTTCAAGTGCAAACATGACGCTCGGCGACCCGTGATCGTCAGCGCCTACGATGATGTAGCCACCGTCGGGGAGGGATTCCATCGCGGCGATGTCTTTGCACAGCTCGATGAGGTCGGACTTATACCGTGGGTCCCACGTCGCCTTGAAATCGAGGTCGTCGGACTCTGCTCCGCGCGCGAGTAGCGCGCGCAGGCGATCCAAATCGACGCTCATCGGCATAACTGGAGACTACAGCCGCTAAGGGACGGCGATTCGCTTCGAGGCCACGATGAAGATTTGCAGCCGACGCGCTTATGTGTGCTTACCGGTGTCGGGAACTCTCGGTGCGCCCCCAGACCTCAAATAGATCCTTGGTCATTACATGATTATCCAAACAGAAATGTCGGGGCGATTGCAGCTAACGCCACATGGAGTCTCTGATCCCAACACAGGATGCTAGGTCGCTGGCATCGTGATTGATAGCGCAATGCAAGTCAGGGTCCCTCTTTAGCGAGGGACGAGCCTGGGAATCTACACGCGCCGCGGATCGACGGAACAATGGGACTCATGACCACATACGACCGGGCCGCAGCTAGCGACGTCGGCGACCTGAGCGCAGCTGAGCTCGCCGACGTCTGCGAGGCGCTCATCGCCGCGTGGCATCAGGATGCTGCGCTTTCTGCCACCGCAGCTGCGCCGGGCTCGGCGGCGGCGCTGAACGAGCTCTCCATTCGCAAGGCGTTTCCGCAGGGCATGCCGCTGAACCTCGAGTACGCGGACGGGCAGATGGCCGGCCAAATGGTGAACGCGATCATTCTGCAGCTGCAGTCGGTGGTAACGCTGCTGCGCGCGAACCCAATGGTTCCGCTGGGGCTGTGGCCCCTTGTGCGATCGGAGCTCGAGTACGCCGGCCGGGTCGCGTGGCTGCTGGAGCCGCTCCCCGGTGAGGAGGCGGGCGCCCGCCGGGCCGCGCGCGCGATGCTCGAGCATCTGGCCGCCCTGCATCGGCAGCGGTTCACGGCAGGTAAATGGGACAAACCGCGCGCAAAGCAGTTCAAAGACAAGCGTGACGCGCTCCTCAGGCGCATCGACGGGCTATTCGACGACGTTCACACTCCGATGGAGAATCCTCAGCAGATCGACGAATGGCGAATTGGTAGCGAGACGATGCTGCCCCTCGGGAAGGCCGTCAGTCTGTTCCTCGATCTCAACCTGACAAATGGGGCGGCGCTTTACGACGTGCTCTCCGACAACTCGCATCCATCGGTGATCTCGCTCGCATTCCAGTCCACTGCATCGGATGTAGATGGCGTCACGTCCACGATTTACCCGGCGATCCCTAGGGTCATTAACTTCCAGGTCCGGCTGGGCTGCATCACCGCCTACAAGTCCGCATTAACCTTGCTGACGTATTTCGGGTTCCCGACCAGCCGACTCGATCAGTGGGCGGAAGCTGCTCCGAGCGAGTGGTTCGAATCCAGCACGCCTTAGGTCGTGAGGCCGTCGATGTCGGAGGGCGTGCGTCGCGCATGCTCGCCCGTTGCTCGACGGCCTTCAATGGAAAAGTCGACCGCGGTGCCGACGCATGGACATCGACTTCGTTGAGAGCGAGGCGAGGGCTGCTTTGGCCGAGTGCCACAACGCGCTCGCCCACCTTCAACGGGAGTTATTTGGGGATCGCTGGCAGACTCAATGGCATGGTGGGGATGGGAGAGCACGACGAGCTTGAGAATCGGTACATGCCGAAGTTCGAGGCGCTGCTGAGCCAAAGCGGCGTCATAGTCGAATATCGCCGGGATCGGGCCGGCATTGACACCGGCCTTCATTTGTTCGCGCGTGGCCAGAAGGCCACGAAGAACGGCGACGAGCGGCCGTATTGGAACGCTTTGGCCAGCCGGGTCTGGTTCCAGCTCAAAGGCGTCCATGCATTGACGATGTCGGCGGACGCGTTCGCCAGCGCCGAACATATCGCAGTCTCCGTGGGAGTTGAGCACCTCAAGTTCTGGTTCGCCGCTCCCGAACCGGTCTATCTAGTCGTGTATGCCGAGTCGGTCGACACCTTCATCGGCATCGACGTTCGCGAACTGGTCGAGCGAGAGTGGCGGCAGACGTTCTACGCGTCCATGCGCGACCGCACCGACGTTACTGTGCGCGTACCCACTACCGCGGTCATGGATCTTGACCGTATTGCGAAGCTGGTGGGCCACCGCAGCATGCGCATCGATGGTCCCGCGTTCCGAGGTCGCCCGCTCGGGCACCGGATTGACCCGCTCAGATCCGTGCTCGCGCGCCCTTCGCCCGAGGTGTGGGTCGATATGGTGACGCGGATCCTTGGGGTCCATGATTTCCGCGAGGTTTCGAGGGACCGGGTCGGCAAACTGACGGTCATCCGAGGCGTCCTCGCGCAGACATTGCTGTGGCAGTCACCGGCGTTTGCGGAGTACGGGTACCGGTACAGCCCCGATGAGGCTCGTGACGAGCCTGAGCCCGAGCAGGCGTTCGGCGATGTCTATATAGTCCTCGACTCGGCCGAAGACCGTTCGGCGTTCGATGAAGAGGAGGCCCAAGCGCTGTCCGGCGTCATCGGCGCGGCCGTCGATGATGATCTGAGTGTCATCGTGTTCTTCCGTGGCTTGGACCTGAGCAGTTCCGGCGGACTGTGGCGCAGTGCGATGCGGGCCTGTGCGATGGCTGATCGGCGTGGAGGCTCGCGCCAGCTTGGTCTCGAGGCGTTGAGCTACTTGCTGCTCACTTCGACGCTCGTTTACCTCGAATTCGCGCCCGATCTTGACTGGGACCATGCGAACTACCTGGGCTGAGTTCGAGGACGAAGCGCGGCGGCGAAGCCCTAGCGGGACGTCAGCGAGAAAGGGCGGAAGCGGGGTCGCGGATTAGGCGTTGCGATCATCGTGCCAGCGTGAGGTTGGCGAGAAGGTCCGCGATGTTGCGGTGTGCGGCGACGGGGGCTTTCAGACGCTTGCTCGATTGCGCGATTAGTCCAGTTGTGTGCCGCTCTGCGACGATGTGATCGGCGTATCCGGCGGCGGCGGATAGGTAGAAGAGATCGTTGAGGTCGTTGTCCTGCCACGTTGTGCGAGGGTTGAGGTGCTTGTCAACGAACATCGAGCGGAACATAGCGATCGCCGGGGTGGCGATCATCTCCTTGTTCCAGATGTTCCGAACCCACCGGTCGAATTCGATCGTGCTGACGTTGGCATGGGCAGCCGCCTTGGCCGTTTCGCGACTCAAGTCATCGAGCGCAAAGGCGTATGCGATCTGCCGTTTTTGGGCCTTGGGGCGGTGATCGGCAGCGAGGGCGTCCGTCGTTTGTTGTTGCTTTGTGCGCCATCCGAGGGAAGTCTCGCGGCGGATCGGGGCAGTGTCGAGTAAGAGATCGAAGTAGACGATGGTTGAAATCCCGGATTGGAAGGCGAACTCCAGATCGGCCGGCAGGCCGCGCTCGGCGGGGTCATCTTGCCGCACCATGTAGCGTGCTTCATCGTCGTGAATGACCCACGGTTCGAGGGTGAACACCGGGGGAGAAGTCGAGAGTCCCGCGCCGGCGTGGGCGGCGATGTCTCGCTGTAGTTCGTGCGCCCAAATGGCAAGAGGGTCGCGCATCTGCCATCCCTTGCTGAGTCGGAGCATGGTGAGAGCCAGCTGGTAGCGAGAGTCGTCATCGAGCCAGTGGGAGGTTTCGCTGTGGTGCCCTGCGGAGATCGGCAGGATGACCTTTCCGGCCTCGGCAAGCGCGACGAGCTCCAGTGCGGCCTTGCGCTCTGACTCGGGAACTCGTTCCGGTGCCCTGGAAATCTTTGCCAGGGTCGACCAGTGATTCTGATCCAGGTAGATGACGGGTCGCCCATCGACGGGTGCGAGGTTGTGTCGGCTGGGCATGATGCCGAGCACGTGATCACCGCGATTCGTCTCGAAGATAATGTGGCGGGCGTGCCAGAAGTAGACGATCCGAACGATCGCGCGTTCCGGATCGTCGTTGGGTAGGGCGGCTGCTTCAAATATTCGGCCGTCCTTCACTCGGATCAGGAAGCGACCCTGGTCGATGTCCCAGATTATGGCGTCGATCTCGCGCCGTAGACCGGCCCGCGGTGTCTCGTCTGTCAGCTTGTCAATGAAGTCGTCGGCCACCATCGCCCCTATTCCCGCCCTACGGCTTACTGCAGCGACCTCAAATCTTCGCGATCTCTCCTGTGTCCCGGAGCCGCTCTCGTGGGCCTGTCCTGGAATCGTCCCATTTTCAGCAGACGTGCGTCGGCGCCTACTTCGCGAAGTTGGGTGGTTCAATAAACGGCGCGCAGGTGAAAATGAAGGTCGACGTGCGGTGGGGCGACTAGGACTGTTCTCGGATAGTCTTCGGATCATCCTGACGATCAAGCCGAAAGCGGGGCAGTGGGAATGGGCCCATCGAGCTCGAAGGCACGACGAGCCGCTCGGGCGGCGAACGTGACTGCTCGCAGCGCCCAGAGTTCTGGCGTCGCCAAGTGCTACGTCGAGCGGTTTGAGAATGCCGCTGGCGCGCCCGATCTTCGCCTTCGCGAGAAGTCGACTAAACGGCTCGTGAGAGTCTTGACGGATAACCAGACGTTCAGGTCATTTGCGCCGTTGTCAAACCTGCTGCAGGACTGTCACGCGCATGGAGGCGGCCTCGTTGAGCCGCGGAGTCGCGCGGAGTGCATCGCCATCTCCGCGCCGATCGTGGCGCAAGGTGCTCAGGAGATCGCTGTAGCATTCGAGCGCTTCTCGGTGAAGGTCCACATCGTAGCCGCGGGCGTCGCATCTCCTCCGACATCGGTTTGGTCCTACATCGAGGAGTACCCCGACGAGGACGGCGGTCTTGGCCTGCGTCTTCGGCAGAAGGTCACCGGCCGAAAGATCGAGATGTATGGCAAGAACCGGGACCACCTGCTCACATTTCTCAGCAGCGCGCAGTTCACAGGCGCCGACATTTACATGCCGAACCTCTACCAGAAGGACGGCTTCGACGACTACGTAATGGTTTCCGGAGGCACGACCACAGACTCGTATGACGTGGTGCTCTTCAACGACGGCGTCGAACTCACCTACTTGCTTGGTCCGACACCCGACACTGCATACCGGGACGCGTTCCGTGTGCTGGCAGAAGAGTCAGCGCCCGAGGCGCATGCGCGTACCGCGCAGACGCACTTCGACAGTGGCCGGTACCGCGAGGCCGTGCTCTCCGCGCGACTCGCTCTCGAGACGGCGTGTGGCGGAAGGGGCGCCGATGTGAAGCGCCGGCTCGCTGATGCTCCCGCTGATGTCGCGGCTGCGGGTGATGCCCTATATGGAAAACGCCACGTGGCTGTCCATGAGGGCGACACGCGAGTCGAGCAGCCCGACGCGATACAGGCGATCCGCGCAATGCGCGGCGTTCTGGCCTACCTGGTCCACGACGGTTCTTGAGGGCCAGCCAGCGCGGTCAGGATCTAAATACACGCACCAGTAAATGCCGTTTCAGCTCGAAGCGAAGTACATCGAGTCTCTTATGGTGCAGGACATCAAAGCGATGCCGCCTTAATGACGTCGAAGAGGTTGCCGGGAATTGGCGCGGCGGTCATGGTGCCCAGGGGTGGGAGTGTGCCGTCGAGGCGAAGTCCGTCCGCAAGTACCACCGTGCTGGGTCGACGCCAGTTGATGGCGTTGAGCGGAAGAAGCGGGAGGTCGGCTAGGTCACCTTTGGGCGCGCTATGGAGTAGTTCCCACGCTGCGCCCTCAGCGACCAGCGGATGCTCGATCGCCCATCCGGGATGGTAGACAAGCGTCAAGCAAATGCCTTCGACCGTGATCATTGTCATCGGGAACCGTGTGGTGCTGCCGTCGTCGAGTTGAACCACCTTGGGAAGCAGGACGCGTGCGGTCGGAGTTCCCTTCTCCTGCTCGGCGCGAAACGCCCACAAAGAGAGCCCGTCGGGCGCGGGAGAGCCGTCGGTGAGCCACGCGAAGTCTTCCGTCTCCCATTCTCCGATGATCCGGTGCTTGTTGATCTCGGGATGCTGGTGGAGAGCGAGTGGATGAGTAGCGAGGAGAAGGATCTTCGCGAACCAGAGCCCGACGACAGCCCACTCCTGCGCCTCGGCCTCACCGATCCACGAGTTTGGTGCCAACCGCCTGACGATCTCCTTCGCCGGCTTCTCGAAACGGGTGTCGAGGGTTGCGTTACAACTCCGACAAGCCGGCACGAGCAAGCGCTGACGCTCAGGGAAATGAAGAGGCTCGTCGTCACGGTTGAGGAGGGCCTCACCGTTGGACGACCAGGCGAAGGACGGAGGTCCAGCTGTGTCGGCATCCTTAAGGAACCACGCCGGCCAGACATGTTCTCCCTTGCCCACGGCGGGCCTGATTGCGCAGATTACACAGTTCACCATGCGGAAAACCTAGCGCGTCCAACCGCGGTCCACGAATGCCTCGTGCATGCACAAATTGGTGGATGGAAGCCGCCCTCGCGCGTTCACGCGACAGCGATGAGCGCATCGAAGGGAGTTCGCAGGATGGTCTCCCACTAAACGCAGTTCCCGCTCTCGGATGGGGTTCGGGCCGACGAATTGATCTTGGGGGGGTGCCCCTATGTTTTTGTCAAGCCGCGAGTTGATGGTCGGTTTGGTAGAGGGTGCCGTCGCGCAGCATGGCATAGAGGACGTCGCAGCGTCGTCGGGCGAGGGCTATCAGGGCTTGGTTGTGGCGCTTGCCCTGGGCGATCTTGCGGTCGTAGTAGGCCCGTGAGACCGGGTCGCGGAGGGCGGCGAAAGCGGAAAGGAATAGCGCCCGTTTGAGGATCTTGTTGCCTCGCCGGGAGGGATGTTCACCACGGATGGAGCTGCCGGAGCGCCTGGTCACGGGGGCCAGGCCAGCGTAGGCGGCGAGGTGGCCGGCGGTCGCGAAGTCCTTGCCGGAGACTTCGGTGAGGAGTCTGGCTGCGGTCCTGATCCCGACTCCGGGCATGCTGATCAGGACGGGGTGAAGAGGGTGAGCCTCCACGAGCCGCTCGACTTCGACGGCGATCTCGTCCCGTTGCCGGCGGAGCGCGGCGAGCTGTTCGGCAAGCTTGGGGAGCACGATGCTGGTCGCGTTCGTGCCCGTCACCACGACGGTCTGCTCGCCCAGCGCCCGGGTGATCTCGTCCGCGAGGCGCCGGCCCATGCGCGGTGCCAACTTCAGCAGCCGGTTCCCAAGTCGGGTTGGGCCAGCGGTCTTCATCGCCGCTGGCGTTGGGTAGCGCTGCAGCAGATCCAGCACCGCCGGATGGTCCAGGTGCGGGCCCAGGACCCGCTCCAACGCAGGGTGGATCTGGGTGAGGAGGCCCCGGATACGGTTGCTCGTGGCCGTGATCTGGCCGACGACGTCGTCGTCGAAACCGCAAAGCATCGAGAGCTCAGCGACCTGCTCATCGGCCAGTTGCAGCGACCGCAAAGCATGCGGGAGGCTCCTCGCGGCTTGGGCGATGATCGCGGCATCGCGGGCGTCGGTCTTGGCTTCGCCCGCGTGCAGGTCCGCGATGCGCCTCATTGCCAGCCCCGGCAGGTAGCCCACGAGCACGTCTTCGGCCTGGGTGACGGCGATCGGCAGGGCGCCGATGGTCGCAGGCTGATCGACGACGAACAAGACCTGGCCGTGTCGTTTCAGCTGCCCGATCAGCTCGCGGAGCTTCGCTTCGTCATTGGGCAGTGCCTTGTCGAAGAGTTGCTTGCCGGCCCGGTCAAGGGCGACCGCGTGGTGTTCTCCCTTGCCGACGTCCACGCCGATGAAGACGTCAACGCTGTCGTAGTTCTCGATCATGAATCCTCCGTCTCAGGTTCCACAAGTCGGCCTGAACCGCGGCATCGAGTCTCGGCATCCACGTTACGAACGGCCTGAGACGAGTCCCGGTCCAGCCCCTATCAGCGATCACCTGATGCCAGTCAGGCCCGGTGACAACACCCCCCGGATCATGGGCGACTGGGGGCAAGAACCATGCCGAGCCTGACAGGCCAACACCCTCACACAACTACACGATCAAGGGCTACGAAGAAAGTAACGGGGTATTGCAGGGAATACCGAGTTGAGGCTCCGGCCCCAGAGACTCACTGCGACCTCGACGCGGTGTTCCCCAGCATCACTAAGGCTTTGCGCCTGATCGCTCCGCGACAGGCTGGAACGAACACTTCGGCTGCATCTCCCGGCGCGGCATCGATTCAATGCCATTCTGGGGAGATGAGCAGCCCCAACCCCAGCCCAGGTGACTCGCCATCCAACGCCGACAGCGTCGCCTGATTTGACCGCACCATACCGCTCGCCGTCGAGGCTCTCGAGCACCGGGCACGCGACGTCGAGAGCGTTGCCGGGGCGGGCGACGACGCGGCTGTGGTGAAGGCATATGCGGCCGCACGCTTCTTCATCGTCCAGATCGATGTCGATATGCGAGTGCTGCTGCGCGCGATGGCAGCGGATCCGGCGGCGCGAGCTACGACCGAAAAGCTCCTCGCCCTCGTTCTCCGAGAGAGCATCGAAGGCATCTACCGGGTGCTGGGGGACCTGCAACGCACTGCACGCACTCAGACCGGACGATTCGCCGACTTCATCGAGGTGGATCAGCTCACGGCTGCGCAGGATGCCTACAAGAGAAGCGGCCGAGACATCGCCGAGGACCGTCCCTTCAAGGAGACGCTCGTGAAGATTCGCAACGAGGTCGCTGCCCACATGTTCAGCGACGCGGCCGGCATCGAGTCAGCGGCTGCCTGGGTCGTGTCTCGCTCCGTCATGCCGAAAACCGATGATGCGATGTTCAACAGCCTGATCTTCAGCCGCTCGATCCAGGTTCTCCGCGCGCTCCACACGCTCGACGAGGCACTCGCCAACATTCGACGGCCGTAATCGGCGGCGACCGTCGATGAGGTTCAGTGAATGTCGGAGGCCGCCCTCACACTCATGGCATGTCAGACCTTTACACCAAGAATGGCCGCCCGCTTCGGCGCAGCGGTGACAAACTCTTTGCCCGTTCGGGAAGGTATGTTGGCCGGATTAGGGGCGACTCGGATTTCGACCCGACTGGACGCTACGCAGGCACCATTGTCGGGGAGCGTGTCGTTTACCGTTCCACGCACTCCGCACGAATATAAGGCCCGTCAGTGTCTGGAAACAGAGGCGGAACTGGAGCGGGAATAGCGGGGCTTCCGGCATGTGGGGCGACGAACCCCCGTTCGCGGACTGAGCAAGATTATCAAACTGGTCTCTGGCCCTAGGGTGGATCCCATGATGGAACTTCCACTATCCGCCGGCGGCGACTTAGTCACTCGTCTGGCGCGTGAACGCGATCCCGTTCGCGCTGTCGTTGAACTCGTCTGGAACGCCATCGACGCGGAGGCCGACACGGTCCGGATCGAGCTCGTTCGGACTGCTATGGATGCCATCGAGAGCGTGACCGTCGAGGACGACGGCCATGGAATCACCTCGGATGAGGTCCAAGCGACGTTCGGACGCATTGGAGGCTCGTGGAAGGCGCTCGTGAGTCGATCGAAGAATGGCAAGCGTGGACTTCACGGCCAGCTCGGCGAGGGCCGTCTTCGTGCGTTTGCCCTCGGGTCGCGCGTCACATGGGCGAGCGAGAGCATCAACGCAATCGGCGAGCGGGAGCGAGTAGTCATCGAAGGCGTCAAGGAGCGTACAGAGCCTTTCAGCTGGGAAGCATCACGTTCGACCGAATCAAGGACCGGGACCGTCGTCACGGCCCTAAACGAGCAGGACCGCAGTCTCAACTCACTTTTCAACGACACCACGCTGACGACCCTGACCTCGCAATTCGCACCGGTGCTGCTGAACGACGACGCTCTCGCCATAATCTTCGATGGAGTCAAACTAGATCCGAGCGACGAAGTTCTGGACGACACGATCGTCGAGGTCGCTCTGGACAACGACCCCGAGGCGGTCATTTCAATCCGCATCATTGAATGGCGAACGGGTAAGCATCGCGCTGTTTACTTCGGCGAGGACGCGGAGCGCTTTGTAGTGGAGATGTCGGGCGCCGAGCTGGAGAACCAGACCGCGTTTTCGGCCTACGTCAGCTGGGCAGATTTCGACGTCGATACGTTCTCCGAGTTGGGGCTCGGCGAGATGGCACCCGACCCTGCTGGCGCTGTCTGGCGTGCGACCAAGACGGCGGTGCGGGAGCATTTTGCATCGCGCCGTCGATCGAGACGCCGAGACCAAATCGATGAGTGGAAGTCGAAAGGCATCTACCCGTATAAGACCGAGCCGACAACCGAAGCCGGCAAGGCAGAACGGGCTGTGTTCGACATCGTGTCGAGTGCCTTGGTGCCGCAGATCCCGAAGCGTAAAGACGGCGCGCAACTTACCCTCAATCTCCTCCGCGATGCGCTGAAGACCGATCCCGAGAATTTGGCGCTCCTAGTCAGTGAATTCGTGGCACTGACCGAGCAAGATCGGCAGGCGCTCACGAAGCTGCTCAGCGAGACGACTCTCGCCGGTGTAATCCGTGCTGCGAATCTCGTGACCAGCCGCACCAAATTCCTCGCGGGGATCGAGCATCTACTGTTCGACCCGGAGGACTCGAAGAAAGTTGGCGAGCGGGACCACCTCCACAAGATCCTGGAGCACGAACTCTGGATCTTTGGGGAGGAGTACCACCTAATGAATAGTGAGCGCGGGCTCACGCAACTCCTGAGGACGCACCTGAAGCTCGAAGGTCTGCCTACAGGCAAAGTGGAGCCGGTCAAGCGCTGGGACGGCAAGGCGGGGCGGGTCGACCTGCACCTCGCCGCAAAAGCGAAGGAGCACGACCGGATCCGCCATCTCGTCGTCGAATTGAAAGCGCCGGATATTAAGGCAGGACGGACTGAGCGTAACCAAGTAGAGGACTACGTGAATGTAGTCCTCAAGACGCCGGCGTTCGCGAGCGATCGAGCGGTGTGGGACTTCATTCTGGTCGTCACTGACTATGACGAGATCGTCGAAAACTCCTTCAAGGGCGATGACCGAGAGGTCGGACTAATCCTTGAGCCTGACAAGAAGCAGGGACGTCCGACGATTCGCGCTTACGTGCGTCGTTGGCGGGACATCATCGACGAGAACAAACGCCGACTTGAGTTCGTAACGAGTTCCCTGGAATTCGATCCATCACTGGCTGAAGGCCTCGCCTTCATCCGCGAGGAGTACGCCGAGATGCTGCCCGACGCACTCGGGCAGACCGAGCATTCGGTGGGTGTGCCGGCATGACCGCTTCAGACGGCATCCGGATGGGCGATCAGGTCGAAGTGTTCTTCATTACCCGGTTGAGCCCAACCGGTACTAACTGACGACGATCTCCTATTCCCTTACGAAATGGCAGTGAGCTGTTGTCAGCAACTGCAGTACTGAAGGCTCATGTCAGCCGCGCTGGGACGGTGGCATCGTGTGTAACGCCGTTTGACGCCGCGATTCACACCTCATGTGGCCGAGGCGTATGCAGAGGCGTTTCGCGCTAAGGCAAAGCGATACCCGCCGCTTGCGCGGCAGCAAGGAAATCGGTAGCTGGCTGTCGGCCTTCGAGCCACCGCACCTGCAGGTCGGGCCACTTCTGGCGAAATGCAATCGTCTCGTCGTGAACCGCGTTCATGAGCTCGGCTAGGTTCTGAGTGGACTCAAATTCCACGCCGACTCTGTCGTTATCAAGCCCACCTTCAGCACCCCACCAAGGCTCGCCGCCGTCCTCGTCCTCGAGGCGGTAAACGTCGACATCACAGAAGCGGCCCATGCTAGGAATTATCCAGCATTCGAGGTGACGTGGGGCCGGGACTGCTATTGGTTCGATTGGCTCGGGTGATGTGTCGTTTCTATGCCGAGTAAGCGTGTCCGTGATCTATTCTCGGGCGTCGCGCGAAACCGCGCGCCCCCAAACTCCTCCTGATCGGATATCACCCTACCTCTCCGACGCTATTCACTCGGGACAGCTTGAGCACCTAGATCATGCCGTCGTCAAAATGTCCGGCACCCAACGCGTTAGCCTCGACGACGCGCCGTCACGCATCCGCTGCGGCTATCGCTCCGCGATCGCCTCAAAATCCATTGGGAAGCCACTGGGGTCAGCGATCAGGTCGTCGTAGACAGCTCGCAACTCGGATTCGTCGGGGTCGTTTCGAAATTGTCTGTGAAGGCGTGGGTGGAGACGGCGTAGAACGAGTAATAACCATCTCCTTCCAGTGCAGCCATTGAAGACATGCATTTCCTCAAAATCGTTGAATCCCTCACCCTGCAGCGCCCCCCGAAGACGTCCTGACAAGTCCCTTCGGTGCTCTCGTAGAGGACGGCCGCTGCCGCGCGCTCATCGACAGAGTTGTGCGAGCAAATGAAGCCGTAGCCTAGGCCAGTCACGTCGCCTTGAGACGAACGCTCGTCCACCACTTCGGTCAACCCCCGTACGCGGATGGTCGTCCAGACCAATCGCTGCTCCACATCGATTGCCACGCCTCTTGCAGATCGAGGCGGCACACCTCCTAGGTAACAACGGAGGAGGCCGCGGTGACGGTGTCGATGCGGGTGATGAGCGCCGGCGATGGCTACAAGTACTTGCTGCGCACCGTCGCTGCCGGTGACGGACAGCGGTCGCTCTCCACCCCCTTGACCCGTTACTACAGCGCGAAGGGAACGCCAGCTGGTCGATGGATGGGAAGCGGTCTTTCGGGTCTCGGCTTCGGGAGCATCGTTGAGGGCGCCGACGTCACGGAGGCCCAGCTGCAGAGACTGATTGGGTTGGGGCGCGACCCGGTCGATGGCGCACCGCTCGGTCGTGCCTATCCCGAATACCAGGGGCCAGCTGATCCTGCATCACCCGGCATCGCTCAGGAGATCGTCGCCCGGCGGCGTGCCGTTGCCGGGTACGACTTCACGTTCTCGATTCCGAAGTCGGCGAGCATCCTCTGGGGCGTGGCAGACGCAGCCACGCAGGAGCGGATTGCCGGGGCACATCACGCAGCGGTCTCCGAGGTGGTCGCGTACATGGAGCGCGAGGTCGCGGCGACGCGAACAGGAACCACCGCGTACGACGGAGCCGTGGCGCAAGTTGATGTGACGGGCCTGATCGCCACCGCGTTCGACCACTTCGACAGCCGGGCCGGCGACCCGCACCTGCACACGCACGTGGTGATCAGCAACAAGGTGCAAACCGTGCTCGACGGCAAGTGGCGCTCGCTCGACGGCCGGCCGATGCACGGTGCCGTCGTCGCGCTCTCCGAACTACACGAGTCATTGTTCGCGGACGCGCTGACGCGATCCCTGGGCGTGCGGTGGGAGATGCGGGAGCGGGGGAGGGATCGCCACCCGGCCCTGTCCATCAGTGCAGTGCCTGAAGTGCTCGTCGCGGAGTTCTCGTCGCGGTCACGGCACATCGACATCGCGACCGACGCCCTCATCGATGCTTTCCTGGATCGGCACGGCCGCCGGCCAGGCCCGGTGACGATCATGAAGCTACGCGCCCAGGCGACACTCTCCACGCGGCCCGCGAAGGAGGTGCGCTCGCTCGCCGAACTCACCGCCGCGTGGCGCGAACGAGCGGAGCGGGTGATTGGCGAGGACGCGACGACGTGGGCATCCGTGGCAGCCACAACCTCGCAGACACGTATGTTGCGTGCCGAGGACATACCGCGGGAGGCGATCGATCAGATCGGGAGCAGAGTGATGACGTCGGTGAGCGAGAAGCGTGCGACCTGGCGGCATTGGAATCTCGCCGCTGAAGCAGCGCGCCAGCTCGCGCAGCACCGATTCACCTCGGCGTCGGATCGCGAAGCCGTCATCGGCCTCGTCGTGGATACCGCCGAGCGGGCCTCATTGCGGATCACGCCACCTGAGCTCGCGCCGAGTCCTACTTCGTTCCTCCGAGCCGACGGCACGTCCGTCTTCCGCCCGAAGCACGCCACCCTCTTCACGTCGACGGACCTGCTGGACGCGGAGTCTCGGCTGCTGAAGCGCGCCGCGGACACGACCGGCCCTCGGGTCGCCCCGGGCGTCCTTCGTGCAACCGCACTCGCGCAGCTATCGAATGGCGTCGTGCTCGCTGACGACCAGGTCGCCGCGCTCACCGCCATCGCCGGCTCAGGGCGAGGCATCGATGTCCTTGTGGGTCCGGCCGGCGCAGGCAAGACGACCGCGATGACCACGCTCCGGAACGCGTGGGAGGCAGCGCATCACACGGGCTCGGTAGTGGGGCTCGCTCCCTCGGCCGCAGCCGCTCAGGTATTGGCAGAAGATCTCGGTATCCCAACCGAGAACCTGGCGAAGTGGTGGCAGAACCATCTCGACCACGGAGAGACCTTCCACGCCGGCCAGCTCGTCATCGTCGACGAGGCCTCCTTGGCGGGCACGATGTCCTTGGATCGGATCACCGCGGTTTCCTCGAGCGCCGGTGCCAAGGTTCTTCTGGTTGGCGACTACGCGCAGCTCCACTCGGTGGCCGCCGGAGGCGCATTCTCACTGCTGGTCCACGGCCGGGCGGATGCACCCGAGCTCGTCGATGTGCACCGCTTCACGCACGAGTGGGAGAAGACAGCCTCCCTCGGACTGCGGCAGGGCGACCTCGGCGCGATCGACCGTTACATCGCACACGCCAGAGTGAGTGGCGGGGATACCGAGTCGATGTCGGATGCCGCCTACACCGCTTGGCGCGCGGACACCAGAGCCGGCCGGGCGACCGTCCTGATCAGCGACTCGAACGAGGCTGTCGCCGGGCTGAACGCACGTGCCCGCACAGAACTCATTCTCGAGGGCCGCATCGACACGGTCCGAGAAATCTCCCTCCACGACGGAAACCGTGCGGCTGTCGGTGACACGGTGATCACCCGCCGAAACGACCGGCAGCTGCTCACCTCCCGAACCTGGGTGCGTAACGGAGACCGGTGGACCGTGACCGGGGTGCGCCGGAACGGCTCGGTCGACGTCCGCCGGCACGGCCGTCGGTGGGGGAGCAGGGTGCTGCTTCCGGCGGACTATGTCTTGCACCATCTGGAACTCGGCTATGCCGTCACGTCGCACCGCGCGCAGGGCATCACAACCGACACTGCGCATGTCGTCGTGTCTGCTGGTATGACGCGGGAGAACCTCTACGTGGGGATGACTCGAGGTCGAGAGGCGAACACTGCATACGTCGCAATCGACCGACCCGATGTTGACCATGTCGGGCCGCGGCCAAGGGAGAGCACGGCCCGCAGTGTCCTATTCGGGGTCTTAAACCACGTCGGCGCCGAACCGTCCGCACACGAGAGCATCGCGGCGCAGCAGGACGCTTGGGGTTCTGTTGCGCAACTCGCGGCAGAGTACGAGACCATCGCGACGGCAGCGCAGCGCGACAGATGGACAACATTGCTCCGAGTTAGCGGGCTCCCAGCGGTCCATGCTGACCAGGCCATCGAGTCGCAGGCCTTCGGGGCGCTGATGGCGCAACTGCGGCGAGCCGAAGCCCACCACCACGACGTCCAAGCACTGCTGGTTCGCGTCGTTGCGGTACGCGGCTTTGACGATGCCCAGGATGTGGCGGCCGCCCTTGGCTCTCGAATAGCAACTGTGATCGAGCGTGACGCTGCGGCAGGTCGATCGCGCAGGAGACCACGGATGATCGTGGGTCTCATCCCAAGAGCAACCGGACCAATGATCGCGGAAATGCGTCAGGCCCTGGACGAGCGCGGCGACCTGATCGAATCCCGCGCCCTCGCCGTCCTAGACAGTGCACTTAGCGCGGGAGATCAGTGGACTCGAGAACTCGGGACCGTCACGCGTTCCACCGCGACAACCGCTTGGAGACAGCACGCTTGCACGGTGGCGGCATATCGAGACCGTTACGCAATCGTCGGCGCAAGCGCGCTCGGCTCGGTCCCACAAACGGTGGCCCAGCGCCGTGACGCGTTTCGCGCTCGTACCGCGCTTGAGGCTGCGAAGCGGCTCGCGGACGGAAGAGACTCGTTCGCCACAGCTCGTCCATCGGTCCCCGCTGGTGCTCCGCCTATCCGTATCGGGATCTAATTTTTAGTCAGGCTCAAGCTTCACGCACCGATCCCACCCGAAGATCGCTAAAACGATCGCAATTTCTGTCGCAAATGCCTGATTGGTAGCCCATTTTCAAAATCACCCAGTATCGTTTGACCGGGGTTAGACCGCCTTTGTCGCACGCCATCCTGGGGGACGGCCGAGAACATAGAAAGCCACACGTCCGGCCTATCTCATCGGACCTTAAACTCAATGACGCATTGGAGAAGCATGGCTGAGCTCGTAATCCGTGATCTTGGAAAGGTCCGAAAGGCGCTGGCTCGGGCCGCGCGAACTGATGCGAGCACCGCAAAGCATGTGGTGAATAGGTTCATTGAGATTCGTCCCGGGATCGAAGACAAGCTTGCGGCGGAGCGTCATCACTTGTTGACAGGTCGCCGGGGCACCGGAAAGTCCACTCTGCTCTACGTGTTGCAGAAGAACCTGAAGAGCGAAGGGGTCGCA
This sequence comes from Cryobacterium sp. Hz7, assembly GCF_004402815.1. Lineage (NCBI taxonomy): Bacteria > Bacillati > Actinomycetota > Actinomycetes > Micrococcales > Microbacteriaceae > Cryobacterium > Cryobacterium sp. Hz7. Next base: position 8,964 of record NZ_SOFB01000005.1, on the reverse strand, counting down.
GTCGCGACGCTCGATATGGAGATCTACAAAGGGCGGGAGTACCCAGATGTCTTGATCGAGGTACTCATCGAGCTCCTGAACAAAGTCCGCCCAGGGAGGTCCCTAAAAAGGGGGATACCTAGATTGAAGATCTGGCTTCGCGTTCGAAAGCTGAAATCACTCCTTCGGAAAATGTTGCGCGACCCGCAGACACTTACCCGCTCCATGTCGCGAGGCACGGAGCAGGCAAGCGGAGGGGGATTCGACGTGGCGCTAAAGGCAGCGTACAAGGGCCAGGGCGCAGGAGGATCGTTTCTTGGGAAACGAGGCAAAAACGAGTCGATGATTGCAACCGGCGAACATGAAGAACTCAAGATTCAGCGGCTTCAAATTCTGGCCGGCAGCATCTCGAGGCTTCTCTCGGATATGGTCGCAGCGTCAGACGAAGGATACGCAGTCGTGTTCCTCGATGACTACTACTTCGTCCCACTTTCGGAACAACCCGCAGTGCTTGACTACCTCCACCAGATTTGCAAAGGGACAGGCGTCTGGCTGAAAGTTGGCGGAGTCGGATCTCGGCTGAATACCTACGTCGACGGTAACCCTCCTGTTGGAATGGAAGTCGGACAAGATGTCAGCTCAGTCGCAATCGACGTGACGTTGGCTGAATTCGCGACGGCTCAGACCTTCTTGGAGCGCGTCTTGGCAGGTATTTTGGCTGAGTTTGACGTCACGCCATCGGACCTGTTCACAGGGGACGCCCGCAGCAGGATGGTCCTTGCGTGCGGCGGAGCAGTGGCTCGCGACTACATAACACTTACTGAATCGGCACTCGATGAGGCTGTCGAACGCATGACCAAGTCCGGCAAGTACGACGCTGACGCAGTCCTGAAGATTTGGACTGTAGATGTTCAAAGCGCCGTGAAGGTGCTCACGAACCTGAAGGAACGGGAGGCGTTCAAGCGAGATGCTGGCTCCGATGCATCTGCCCTCAGCGGACGGTGGGGAGACATCTGTGACTTCAGCCGCAAGACCGAGGACCTTTTCATTCTCGTTCCCCAGGTGCAACTTGAGCGAGAACCATGGGGGCAGGAGATCCAGCAGCTTGAGAATCTCCGTCTTATCCACAGGATTGGAGACACGACTCCGAATGCAAAGGCTTGGCAAGGAGTCAAGGTAACGGTCTTCATGATTGACCTGGGGCAGCTACCGACAGTCCGGCTGGCGAAGAAGATCCCCGAGTTTTGGAGTAGCGCGGCCGACTTCAACAGCTTGCGCAGAGCCAGCTGGGTTTACACGCCGGATTGGCGCGGAGTGCCGGTCGAACCCATTTCACCAGCCCTGTCCTGAGCTTATAAGGTGACTGAAGCTCCTGGGCAAGCGACAGGATAGCTCGGGAGCATTAGGAGAGTGACGGAGGTCGGCGTTGTCCGGCATCGGAACCCTGAACGCCGCGACTCAAGGGGTTGCCCGATTTGTATCCTGTCGCATTGATTCGAACAGGTGTGTCGGTGTGCGGATAGGGCGAAGCGGTCTAGAGAATTGAGAAGCGATGACCCGGCAGCAGATTGAGGATCTGGTCCATCTTCTGGATCTGCAACCGCAGACAGAGATCGGGAACGATGGCTTCGTCTTCGGTAACTACATAGAGTTCCCGTCGGCTATCCAGATTGATCGTGACCTCATCCCAGATGTTCTAGATATCCTCGGAGCGCCGCTGCCTTTCGAGGGAGCAGTCACCGCCTCCTCACTTCATTGGCTGCCGAAGTTGAATGCGTCGACGCGAGCCTTGGTTCTGAAGACGCTGGGCGAACCCACAGTGGTGACCACTGAGACGGGGGAGTACTTGCTGAGGTTTCCGCACTTAGGCGTCAGGCAGAAAGAAACCACCGAACTCGTGGATCACCTCCTTCCGTCGACAGTGTATGAACACGACCTGCCGGACACTCACCTGTACTGGCAGCCAGACCCAGAGAATATGAACCAGGATGCCGATGACGAGTTGCTCGACTTGTACCGGTCGCAACCGGTCACGCTCGACACTCTCATAGGCGAGCTCACCTCTCTGCACACAACGTTCGAAGCGACCGGAGAGACGACCGTTCAGAAGGCAATCCTGCTCGCGTGCTTCTCTCTCGTTGAAAGCTTCACTCGCCAGCGAGCCTTGCTCAAGGTGCCCCTCTTTCCTGATTCACCGAAGCTTGAGCAATTACTACTCAAGCTCCTCCGGCGTGAGGTTGTGAACGACCAACGCCGTCGTCAAGTGGTCAACGCACTCGAGCCGGAAAAACTCTGGGAGGAAATTCCGGAGTGGCAATTGCGCAATGCGCTGGCGCACGACATCGGTACTGTGCTCATAGAAGACGGAACGATCACCTTCGAGGACGCCAATCGAAAGCCCCAGAAAGTGCTGGCAGATCAGCTCTTCGAGGGCCTGATTAGCTATGCGAACAAGACCCTCGGGTAGGCGAGACCTCGGGAGACGCCACGAAGCCCATAACGGCCGCAAGCGATCGCACGGGTTCTAGTGCCCGTGCTGCACGCTATCGATGGAGCTGGTGCCAGCTCACGCGGCACCGGCCAAAATGGTCGGTATCGCGAGCACCCACAGCCCCTGCCAGAAAAGGTTACCCGCCTTGAAACGCAGCGAATCCCGAACCGTGTCCGCGCGTTCGGGGCACAGAGCGGGAGACCTCACCCGTGCCGACGTGCCGTCGCGAGTGTGGCCGCCAACATGGGCAGATCACGTCAAGCCCTAACTCATGTGGGCCGGTATCGCATGGCGACTGCCCCCGACCGGAACTCATGGCGGTTCACGAGTTCGAGCTGGATGCGCTCACGCAGACCGGCGAGCAACGTCGGCCCGTGTCCGGCAAGAACCGGCTGCACTAGGAACTCGTACTCGTCGATCAACTTCAGGCTGGCTAACGCTAGGGGGAGCGTCACGCCACCGACCCACAGGCCCTCGCCTGACTCCTGCTTGAGGTGCTGAACCGCTTGCGCCAGGTCGCCTTGCACCAGCTCGGCATTCCAATCGATCCCGCTCAGCGTGCTCGACACGACGTACTTTTTCGCCCGGTCGATGGTCTCCGCGAACGGGATCTGCCACTCGTCCATCCAGTCAGGCCACGTACCCGTGGCTGGCTTCTGCCACGCCGACTGCATCATCTCGTAGGTCACGCGGCCGAAGAGCAGGGCGTCGGCTCGCTCCAGCTGAGCGGTCCAGTAGCGCATTGACTCCTCGTCCGGGGGGAGTCCTGCCTCGTGGTGGCAGCAGCCGTCCAGAGTGACGTTGATCGAGTATCGGAGTGGTCTCATCTCGTTGCTCTCCTTTGACGCTCACCCCCCGCGTTCGTCGGACCCTTCTCCATCGATTGCCGGGGCTGTTCCTGATCGACGCACTAAATTCGCGCCCAGTGTATAGCGCCGATCGTGATGCGAACCAGACCGCCGACCGAGCGCACGAACGATCCCCATCACCGCCCGTGCTCGATCATTTGCGGCGGCATCCGGGGAAGAGGTCGGGAGGGCCCATGGGACCGCTCAAAGCGGCCTCCCAAGTCCATCATTTACCCATCTAATTCATCTCTATTTGACCCAAAACGATGGGCTACAATTAGAGGCAGCGAATCGCCTGATTCCCTGTAAACACAAGGGAATCCGAGGGTTTTCGGACACATTCGGCAACGACCAAATTAAGGCCAGAACCTTCAAGGGGTCGCAGGTTCAAATCCTGTCAGCCCGATCAAAACCAGCGGGCCGTTCCCGAAACTCCGCACGCAACGGTGCGGCCGTTCTTGGTGATGCAGTTTCTGGGCTCACCTGGCCCCCGGGGACGGTCGGCGAACTGCGAGGCGACGATGCCGAGGTTGGAACAAGACGGTGACGAACTTCACGTCCCGAGTCTCTGACTGTCGGGCCCCTGACGTTGTCTCTAATTGCGGGTGAGGCTTTCGAATGGCCGCATGTAGGTCGAACCGAAGCCGTCGAGGATCGTCTTGGCCTCCTCATTCGGATCGCCGAAACCGACGTATCCGGTGATGTCCGCGCATTCGAGGAAGCTCTCGGCGAACTGCGGGAAAACCACGGTGACGTGGCTGACGACGGACGTCGAGTCTCGGTAGCTTTCAAGGATGTGCACGAGGGGCTCGTTCTGGTTCACGGTGTCCTCTCCTGTCATATCCGCCAACTTTTTGGCGTCCGGCCGCCACGGGGCTCTTCCGTAGGCTTTCTCATAATCCGAGGCAAAGGCAAAGGCAAAGGCAAAGGCAAGGGCAAGGGCAAGGGCAAGCGACGTGCCGGTCACGGAGAATGCCGAATACCTGAACAGTCGGCCGAGGCTCCGTCGGGTCCGCGGCATGAGTACTGGGGTTCGGTATGGTCAGCGGGCCAGTTACGGTCTAACGGTGCCGGAAACCGATGGGAGGTGACGCTGCTAGGTTTGCGACATGGACGAAATTTCAGTCCGCGACGAGATCGCGGCCTTCGTCGCCGAGCGTGATTGGGCGCAATTCCACAGCCCAGAGAACCTGGCGAAGAGCATCGCCATCGAAGCCGGCGAACTACTCGAGTGCTATCAGTGGAACGCGGATGCTGACACAGGTCGGGTGAGCGACGAACTAGCCGACGTACTCACGTACTGCATCCTGCTGGCCGATCGCCTCGGGGTGGATCCGAATCAGATCGTGCTCGACAAGCTGGCCAAGACCCGCGAGAAGTATCCGGTCGACAAAGCGCGGGGGCGCAGCGACAAGTATGACGTCCTTTGAGATCGAGCGGCTCGACTTCACGAAGGAAGCGATGCGGGCCTGGGCGCCGCGCGACCACCGCAACACCAATTGGCCGGTCGTCTACGTTCTGGACGATGCCAAAGCCGGCAGCACGCCCGCGGTCAGGGGCGGGCTCAACGACGTCTATGTGGGGGAGTCGCGTAACGCGGCCGGGCGCATGCGCCAGCACTTCGAGTCGACCGAGAAACAGCATCTGAGCACGGTCCGTGTCATCGTCGACGCGACATTCAACAAATCGGTGTGCCTCGATCTGGAGTCCTACCTGATTCGGATGCTCGCCGGAGACGGCTTCTACCGCGTGCTGAACCGCAACGATGGAATCACCGAGGCGGACTACTACGACCGCGGCCGGTACCGCGAGACCTTCCGCGAGGTGTTCGACGAGCTCCGGCGTGACGGGGTCTTCACCCGCAGCATTCCCGAGATCGAGAACAGCGATCTCTTCAAGCTGTCACCGTTCAAGGCGCTCTCGCAGGACCAGGCCGTCGCTGTCGACGGTATCCTCGAGGGGCTCTTCCAAGATTTCAAGGCCGGCACCGACAGCACGATCGTCGTGCAGGGTGACCCGGGAACCGGTAAGACCGTGGTCGCCATCTACCTGCTCAAGCTGCTCGTCGACATTGCGGCCTCGACTCCCGGTGATGACGTGGACAGCGACTCCCTGTTCTCCGAGTTCTTCGTGCCGGGGTATCGGGAACTTCTCACGGACATCCGGATTGGCCTGGTCGTGCCGCAGCAGTCGCTCCGCGAGTCGATCAAGAAGGTGTTCCGCAAGACGCCGGGGCTGCGGCCGGAGATGGTCATGACCGCGTTTGAGGTGGGCTTCGCCGAGGAAGACTTCGACCTGCTCATCGTCGACGAATCGCACCGGCTGAACCAACGAGCCAATCAGCCCTCGGGCGTTCAGAACAAGAACTTCAGTGTGATCACCCAGAAGCTCTTCGGGAGTGACGACAAGACGAAGACCCAGCTCGATTGGATCACCGCGAAGAGCAAGCATCAGATCTTCCTGCTGGACGCGGCGCAGAGCGTGCGCCCGGCCGATGTGCCTCCCGAGTTGTTGACCGGTCTCGTGCGCCAGGCGAAACTCTCGAGGCGTCACCATCCGTTGATGTCCCAGATGCGGGTTCAGGCCGGGTCGGATTACGTCGGCTACGTCAGGCGCATTCTCGATACGCAGGTGACCAGTACGTTGCCGCCGGTCGCTGCGGAGTTGTTCGAGGGCTACGACTTTCGGATGTTCGACAGCGTCTCGGAAATGCGGGCGGAGATCCGCCGTAAGGATGCCGCGGTCGGGCTCTCGCGCCTGCTCGCCGGGTACGCGTGGGCATGGAAGACCAAGACCGACAAGACCCTTTACGACATTGAGATCGACGGCTGTCAACTGCGGTGGAACAGCACGCAGACCGACTGGATCGCGTCGCCGAAGTCGGTGGACGAAGTCGGCTCGATCCACACCGTGCAGGGATACGACCTCAACTACGCAGGTGTGATCATCGGCCCTGACCTTCGCTTCGATCCCGTCGCAGGGAAGCTGGTCATCGATCGAGGGTCGTACTTCGACAAGAAGGGCAAGGAGAACAATCCGGTCCTGGGCAAGACGTACACCGACGACGACCTCCTGCGGTTCATCACCAACATCTACGCCGTACTGCTCACCCGCGGCATCCGGGGGACCTACGTGTACGTCTGCGACCCCGCGCTTCGCAACTATCTGCGGGGATTCATACCGATCGCTGTGTAGCTGCTCCCGATTCCGCGCGGTCGACATGAGTCGGTACGGGAAACGTCGCTGGGTCGCTCTGGTCCCCCGTTCTGGGGTGTTCGCCCCGTCTCCGACCAATCCCTGCCTCCAGTAGATTTCAAACAGTCGTGTCTGCACTCGGTGCTGAGTGCGGTGAAATGGGGGATCAGATGATGAAATTCGGCAGGCAAAAACCGGAGCCAGCGAAGCCACTGATCGACACGTCTTCGACAGCCGAAAAGAAGGCGTCCAAGCCGACTCTCAGTACCTGGGTCCTCGGTGGCCTGGTCGCTTTCTTCGCTCTGATGTACGCCATCCTCGGTGGATTCCCCGCAATTCTCGTCATTCTGGGAATGGCGGCTCTGGTGACGGGCGTCTACGCGATCTCTGGTCGCCGGCCATGGGCATCCGTATCAGCCCGCAAGACAACTGCGATCGCGGTGGCGGCCAGCCTTGTCTTCTTCATCTCCGGTGGGGTCGCTGCCGCGGCGCCAGGTGCAGCGGAAACTGCCTTGGCTGGGCAGCCCACCGCTAGCGCGACGCCGAGCGCAACCCCCACTCCCAGCCCAAGCCCAAGCCCAACCCCGACGCCGGGACCGGAATTCTCCGAAGAAGCGCCGGTCGACCCCGCGACGGTCACTGCGGCGACTGAGGGCGCATCGGTCGTAGTTGTCGATACAAGCTCCACCGACACCACGGCACTAACGCTCCTCGCAACCATCCCCGTCAAGGGAAAGGCCGCGAAGACCGGCTACGAGCGCACTGGCATGTTCGGATCCGCCTGGATAGACGTGGACCGAAACGGATGCGACACCCGCAACGACATCCTCGCTCGGGACTTGAACCCCACCACCAAGTCAGGCACCTGTCGGGTGATGACCGGTTACCTCGTTTCGCCCTACACCGCCACGCCAATCGCCTTCGTTCGGGGTCAGGACACGTCAGCGTTGGTCCAGATCGACCATGTAGTCGCTCTGTCGAATGCGTGGCAGACGGGCGCTCAGCAGCTCACTCAGGCTCAGCGCGTTTCTCTGGCGAACGATCCCATGAATCTCCTCGCCGTCGATGGTCGCTCCAACGCTCAAAAAGGCGACGGCGACACCGCCACCTGGTTGCCGTCGAACAAGGCGATCCGCTGTGGCTACGTCGCACGTCAGGTGTCCGTCAAAGCAACATATGGTCTGTGGGTGACTCAGGCGGAACACGACGCTATGACCCGCGTCCTCGGCTCTTGCACTGGTGAAATGGCACTGACCTCCTCGTTCACGCCTGCGCCAGCTCCGGTTGTTGTCGCCCCTCCTGCGCCGGCTCCTGTCGTCGTGGCCCCTGAACCGGCTCCGGCACCTGCCCCTGCGCCGGCACCTGCCCCTGCGCCGGCACCAGTCGACGTCTACTACGAGAACTGCGATGCTGTGCGCGCTGCGGGAGCGGCCCCGATCTCCGAGGGATCGCCGGGTTTCCAGCCCAAGTTTGACCGCGACAAGGACGGCATCGGCTGCGACGCTTAACGAATTAGCGGCTGACCAGGTGAGTGTGTGGCAGGTCCCGGAGCCCGACGTTCTGTGCGATTTTCGCGGGCACCTGCGGATCGTCCAGCTCGAAACGGATGCCCGCCATCTGCACGGCCGTCGTGAAGCTAGTAGCTTGCTTGCCCGGGATCGCTACTAGGTCGTCACCACCACCGCGGGTGAATATCGATCCGGTCGCCGTGATTGTCCTCGTACCATTGGTTCGTTGTCGCTCCGATGCGGTCTCTTTCGATCATGATCGATGCGTCCTCACCTGCGGCGAGCGGTCGCCAGCCGGTGGCTGCTCGAACGAGGGCAGCATGCAGGTGGGGTCGGAGGCCAGGCTGATTCAGCGCCTGGTTACCACTATGAAATGACTCGACTGTGCGCATCGCAGTCCCGAGGCCCGGGCGAGCGAAACGCCGCCAGGTGTCCTTCGCGTGGTCACCGAGCGGAACGTGCGGGTGGAGTCTTATGAATGCGGACTGGTCTCTTGATCTATCCGTCTGGGATGATTGCAGGTCTCTTGGGCGCGCCGCGTGGATTGAACTCCGCGGAAACTGTCTGCCGCAGATGGGCCGAGAGCGCAAACATGTTGCCGACGACCAGAAATTCCGATTGCCCGTGCTCAGGGAGGTGCTTTGTGGTACCGCCGCTGGGTGGCCAATCGGATGGCGTAACGGACAGGGACTACCAAAGCGACGATCATGATTGAGGCCGCAAGACCACGGGCCGTGGCGACAGACCAGATGCCCAATAGATCATCTAACGGGGCTGAGCCAGGAGTAGCGAACCGGAGAACAGTCACAGCCAGGACACAAAGGCTCAAGCTTAGGTCAAGTCCAAATGTGTGGTGTAACGCGTCTGCCGCGTGATTCTTGGATTTCTAGGCGCTGAGGGCGCCGAGTTCGGTTGCGGGTTCCTCCTTCTCGGTCGGGACGAG
>NZ_SOFB01000036.1:0-27114 GCF_004402815.1 Cryobacterium sp. Hz7 | reverse complement strand
GGGCATCCGCACCAATGCCGCACTAACCCGCGGCGGCCGTCTACTGCGGGCAACAGATGTCCTGAGTTAGCCACACACACACGGGCCCTGATGCGAGGGCGCCCCGCGGCGCACGCTCTACCTGCAACCACCCCATACAGTGCGTCCACCTCCACACCCTGCGCCACGAACCACACCACCCCGTGGGAGGGCACACCTGCACCAACGACAGTTGGCCACCCCTCGAGGTGACTTCCATGTGGTGAGCGAGAGTGAATGTCTTCATTCCGGTCGAAAGTGCCCGGTAGAGCCACCACTCTCGACCGGAGAGGGACACTCGCCGCGACCCGGTATGACACCGCCGGACTCGATTCAGAATCAACCAAAATGGCCTCCCAGACGGGTGGTCATTTGGCGTTGAGTTACTGTTGATAGGTCTGTCGAAATGACAGGTCAAATTACACAGGAGACACAGTGAGCCCTTCAGGAACGCACGATAACGAATCACGCGACGGCGGACGAGACGATCGTCGTTCCAACGGGGGTTACCAGGGCCGGTCCGACCGTCCGCAGCGTGACGGTGAGCGTCCCCCTTACCGCGGTAATTCCGAGCGTACGAAGCAGGGAGGCGAGCGTCCTCCCTACCGCGGGAACTCCGATCGTCCCTCCACGGGCGGTTACCGTGCAAATTCCGAGCGTCCGGCCAACGGTGGCGAGCGTCCTTCGTACCGTGGCGATACCGAGCGTCCGCAGCGTGATGGTCAGCGTCCTCCCTATCGCGGCAACTCCGACCGCCCGGCCACGGGTGGTTACCGTGGCAATACTGACCGTCCCCAGCGTGATGGTGAACGTCCCCCTTATCGTGGCAACTCCGAGCGTCCGCAGCAGGGTGGCGAGCGTCCTCCTTACCGTGGCAATTCGGACCGTCCCTCTGCCGGTGGCTACCGGGGCAACTCTGAACGCCCGCAGGGTGGCGAGCGTCCTCCTTACCGTGGCAACTCCGAGCGTCCGCAGCAGGGTGAGCGTCCTTCCTCCCGCGGCAATTCCGAGCGTCCGCAGGGTGAGCGTCCCCCTTACCGTGGCAATTCGGACCGTCCCTCTACCGGTGGCTACCGGGGCAATCCCGATCGCCCGCAGGGCGGCGAGCGTCCCCCGTACCGGGGCAACCCCGATCGCCCGCAGGGCGGCGAGCGTCCCCCGTACCGGGGCAACTCCGATCGCTCCTCCGGCGGCGGGGAGCGCAAGCCCTGGGCCAAGGACGGCGCCCGTCCCGAGCGCACCGATCGCCCGCAGCAGGGTGGCGAGAAGCCCTGGACCCAGCGCGGCGGTTCGCCGAACCGTGCCGGAGCTCCGCGCGGAGACGCCGGTAAGAAGCTGTGGACCCGTGACGGTGCCCCGGCCCGCGGTGACCGCGATGCCCGTGTCGTCGAAGAGGAGATGACCGAAGAGCAGCGCATGCAGCGCGAGCTTCGTTCGGTGCGCCCGCGCCACGACGACCCCGAGCTGCCCGACGACATCACGTCGCAGGACCTCGACCGGATCGCCCGCAACGAGCTCAAGACCCTCAGCAAGGACAACGCCGAGGCCGTCGGCCGCCACTTGGCCATGGCCGCCCGCGTCATCGACGAAGACCCCGAGCTGGCTCACCGCCACGTCCTGTCGGCTGCCCGTCGTGCCGGCCGGATCGCCGTGGTGCGCGAGAGCCTCGCGATCACCGCCTACGCCACGGGCGACTTCGCCCTGGCGCTGCGGGAACTGCGCACCTATCGCCGCATCTCCGGTTCCAACGATCAGCTTGCGCTGATGGTGGACAGTGAGCGCGGCGTGGGCCGCCCGGACCGGGCGCTCGAGCTGGGACGCTCCGTCGAGCGCGCCTCGCTGCCGGCATCCGTTCAGGTTGCCCTGGCGATCGCCATGTCCGGGGCGCGTCTGGACCTCGGCGAGACCGAGGCTGCGCTCAGCGAGCTGGAGATCCCGCAGCTGGACCCGAAGACCGCGTTCTCCTACAGCGCCGAGCTGTTCGCCGCCTACGCCGAGGTTCTCGGCGAGCTGGGCCGCGACGACGAGGCCGAACTGTGGAACGAGCGGGCCGAACGGGCCGACGCTGCCGTGTCCGGCGTGACCGATTTCGACGAGACCATGGAGATCCTCGAGATCGACGAGGAGGAGATCGACGAGGAGGAGATCGACGAGAAGGAGTCCGACGACACCGACACCGACACCGACACCGACACCGACACCGACACCGACACCGACACCGACACCGACACCGACACCGACACCGACGACGACGACGCGACTGACGTCTCCGACGAAGAGTCCGCGATTGACGCCGACGACTCCACCGACGAGGCGGAGCACGATGCTCAGGCGTCGCCGCGTGCCTGAGGCGGTCACCCCGCTCACCGGCGTCGACGTGGTTCTGGCCGACCTGGACGGCGTGGTCTACGCCGGTTCAGCGGCCATCCCGTTCGCGGTCGAGAGCCTGAACCGTGCGGCGGAAACCGTGCGGGTCGGCTACCTCACCAACAACGCGTCCCGCACCGACCAGTCCGTGGCGGACCACCTCTCCGAACTGGGCCTGCACACGGTGGCGACGGATGTCGTGACCTCACCGCAGGCCGCCGTGCGTCTGCTCGCGGATGAGGTGCCGGCCGGCTCGCGCATCCTCGTGATCGGCGGCGAAGGTCTTCTGACCGAGGTTGAAAAGGGTGGCTTCGTCGTCACCCGCTCGGCGGATGACGCTCCGGCGGCCGTGATCCAGGGCTTCTCGCCCGACCTCGGCTGGAAGGACCTGGCCGAGGCCGCGTTCGCCCTGCACCCGAACGAGGATGGCGTGGAGATCCCGTGGATCGCCACGAACACCGACTGGACCATCCCGGTGGCCCGGGGGATCGCGCCCGGCAACGGCACCCTCGTCTCCGCCGTGCACAGCGCTGTCGGTCGCCTGCCGATCGTGGCCGGCAAGCCCGAGGTGGCCATCTTCACCGAGGCCGTCACCCGCTTCGAGGCGCAGGCGCCCCTGTTCATCGGCGACCGCCTCGACACCGACATCCTCGGCGCGAACCGGGCCGGCATTCCGGCCGCGCTGGTGCTCACCGGCATCGACAAGGCCAAGCAGACCCTGGCCGCCGACGCCAAGTCGCGGCCGACGTATATCCTCGACGACCTGCGCCAGCTGCACGAGCCTTACCCGCAGACGGTGTTCTCCAAGGACGGCTCCTCCGCCACGGTGAACGGGGCGACGGTGCGCATTGTCGGCGCCGACGTCACGATCGTGGCCGAGGGTGACGGGGCGATCAACCTGCTCCGCGCCGCCTGTGCCGTGATCTGGGCATCCGGTCGGCCCATCTACGGGCTCACTGTTCCGGAGCGACTGTATCTCGGACGGTAACGTGGAGAGGGTGAATCAGCCCCACGTGACGACGGACGACGTAACCCAGGATCTTCCCGCGCGGCTCGCCGCGATCGAAGACCGGCCCCTCGAGGAGCGCGCCGCCGCGTACGTTCAGGAGCACGACGGGCTGCGGGGCCACCTCGAAGGTGGAGACGTTCCCCGGGCGAGCCACTCATGACCGACGTCGACGGAACCCCGGTGGGCGCCCCCGATGACGTCGCCCCCGACACCAGTGCCAGCCACCCCAGCGACCCCGGCGTTGCCGGCGAGCGGATGCCCGACCAGCGCCTCGACTCGGCCGTCGCCGAGCGCGGTCTGGCCCGGTCCCGCACCGTCGCCGCGCAGCTGATCGTGGGCGGACTGGTCACGGTCGACGGCACGCCCGTCGTCAAGGCATCCGCCAAGGTGCGGGACACCCAGCTGATCGAGGTGGCGGCCACCGACCACTACGTCAGCCGCGGCGCCCACAAGCTCATCGCCGCCCTCGACGCCTTCGCGGTTCCGGCCCTGGGCCGCACGGTGCTCGACGCCGGAGTGTCCACGGGCGGCTTCAGCCAGGTGCTGCTCGAACGCGGCGCCGGCCAGGTCATCGGGGTGGATGTGGGGCACGGGCAACTGGCCCCTCAGCTGGCGACCGAGCCGCGACTCGTGCTGGTCGAGGGGTTCAACCTGCGCTACGCCACGGCCGAGAAGATCGCGGCCGCCTCCGGGGTGCCGCAGCGGGTGGACCTGGTCGTGGGAGACCTGTCCTTCATCTCCCTGACCACCGTGCTTCCGGCCCTGGTGGCGTCCGCCGCCGACGGTGCCGACTTCGTGCTGCTGATCAAGCCGCAATTCGAGGTCGGCAAGGGCAGCATCCGCGAGGGCGTCGTGCACGATCCGGGCCTCCGTGCCGACGCGATTGCCGGTGTGCTCTGGGCGGCGTGGGATCTCGGCCTCAAGACGAACGGTTTGATCGCCTCGCCCATCGCCGGCGGCGCCGGAAATCGCGAGTACCTGTGCTGGCTGTCGAGCGCGGTCGGCAGCAATCCGACAGAATGGATCGAACGCACAACGGCGCTGGTGGGAGTGACTAAATGAGTGCAGCACCACGCAACATCCTCGTCGTCGCGCACACCGGCCGCACGGATTCCCTCGAGGCCGCCGTCACCGTCTGCCAGCAGCTGCTGGCCGCCGGAGCCGTGCCGGTGCTGGCCCGCAACGAGCGCGCCGACCTGCTCGCGCACTGCCCGGACCTCGACGACCAGATCGCGATCCTGCACGAGTGCGTCGCGACCACCGAACTCGAACTCGTGATCGTGCTCGGCGGCGACGGCACCATCCTGCGTGCCGCCGAAGTCGTGCGCGGCTGTTCGGCCCCATTGCTCGGCATCAACCTCGGCCACGTAGGTTTCCTCGCCGAGAGCGAGCGCGACGACCTCGGTGAGGCCGTGCGCCGGGCTCTGCTGCGCGACTACCTGGTCGAGGAACGCATGGCCCTCGCCGTTCGGGTCAAGCTCGGCGATGAGGTGATCTACGAGACCTGGGCGTTGAACGAGGCCACAGTCGAGAAATCCAGCCGTGAACGGATGCTCGAGGTCGTCATCGAGGTCGACGGCCGCCCGCTCTCCTCCTTCGGTTGCGACGGCGTGGTCATGTCCACGCCCACGGGCTCCACCGCCTACGCCTTCTCGGGCGGCGGCCCGATCGTCTGGCCGACGCTCGACGCGCTGCTGCTGGTGCCGCTCAGCGCTCACGCCCTCTTCGCCCGCCCGCTCGTCGTGGGCCCGGACTCGTCGCTCGCCGTGGAGGTGCTCGCCCGCACCGGCGGGGCCGCGGTGCTCTGCGCCGACGGTCGCCGCGTGCACGACCTGCCGCCGGGCTCCCGTGTGATCGTGCGCCGTTCACCGATTCCCGTTCGGCTGGCCCGCCTGCATAGCGGCCCGTTCACCGACCGACTGGTCAACAAATTCAACCTGCCCGTCACGGGTTGGAGAGGCCCGGTCGGCCGTGAATAGGCGTTCCGCATGATCGAGGAGCTCGTCATCCGTGACCTCGGTGTCATTGCCGAGGCCACCCTGCCGCTCGGCCCCGGCTTCACCGCCGTGACGGGCGAGACCGGCGCCGGCAAAACCATGGTCGTCACCGCGCTCGGCCTGCTGCTCGGCCAGCGTGCCGATCCCGGTCTCGTGCGCCAGGGCCAGTCGCAGAGCTGGGTGGAGGGCCGCTGGCTGATCCCCGCCGACGGCACCGTCGCGACCCGCGTGCGGGACGCCGGGGGAGACCTCGACGGCCCCGAACTCATCCTCAGCCGCTCGGTGTCCGCGGAGGGACGCAGCCGGGCCGTGGTCGGCGGGCGTAGCGCCCCCGCCGGCGTGCTCAGCGACCTCGGCGGCGACCTCGTGGTCGTGCACGGCCAGTCCGACCAGGTGCGTCTGCGTTCGGCCGTCGCCCAGGCTGCAGCCCTGGACCGCTTCGCCGGGCCGACGCTCGCCGAAACCCTCGACCTGTTCCAGAGGGCCTACTACCGCTGGCAGGGCCTTCAGAGTGAGCTCGACCGACTCGTCGACGAGCAGGACCAGCGCGCCCGCGAGGCCGACACGCTGCGCGCCGCCATCGACGAGATCGAACTCGTCGCCCCCCAGCGCGGCGAAGACGAGTCGCTCAGCGAACGCGCCGAACGCCTCGGCAACCTCGAGGAGCTGCGCATCGCGGCCGCCCAGGCCCGGGAGTTGCTCTCGGCGGAGGAGAACCCCGACGAGATGCCCGACGCTGTCGCCCTGCTCGAGTCCGCCCGGCGCCAGCTCGAACGGGCCGGGGAGCACGACCCGGCCCTGCCGCCCCTGGCCGAGGCACTCGCGAACGCCGGCTTCCTGGTTGCCGACATCGCCGCGCAGCTCTCCAGCTACCTGGCCGGCCTCGACGCCGATGGCGCCCGCGAACTCGAGGTCGTGCAGGAGCGCCGCTCGGAGCTCACCGGCCTGGCCCGCAAGTACGCGGGCGGCCTTGACGAGGCCATCGACTTTCTCGACACCGGCAGTGCCCGTCTGCTCGAACTCGACAGCGACTCCGACCGCATCGACACGCTCCGCACCGAAACGGATGCCGCACGCCAGTCGACTGACGGCCTCGCCGACCAGCTCACCGGCATCCGTCGCGCTGCCGCAGAGGCCCTGGGCGCGGCCGTCACAGCCGAACTGGCCGCCCTGGCCATGCCGAACGCGTCGCTGCTGGTCGAGGTCGACGGCCGGGCCGAGATCACCGCCACCGGACGCGACCTCGTGAAGATTCTCCTGCGCCCGCACGCGGGGGCGGAGCCACGGTCGCTGGCGCGCGGGGCCTCCGGTGGCGAACTGTCCCGGGTGATGCTTGCGATCGAGGTCGTCATCAACCAGGCCGACCCGGTGCCGACCTTCGTCTTCGACGAGGTCGACGCCGGCGTGGGCGGCGCCGCGGCGATCGAGATCGGCCGCCGGCTGGCCCGGCTCGCCGAAACCGCTCAGGTGATCGTGGTCACCCACCTTGCCCAGGTGGCCGCGTTCGCCGGCAACCACCTCAGCGTCGTCAAGGACAGCGACGGCTCCGTCACCGCCAGCAGCGTGCGCCAGCTGCACGGCGACGAGCGTGCCGCCGAAATGGCCCGCCTGCTCTCCGGCCTGCCCGATTCCGCGAGCGGACTCGAACATGCCCGGGAGCTCATGAACCTCGCCCGCGCCAACCGATAGGTCAGCCCTCAATGCTAGAGTCGAAGCCCGTGGTGGAAAATAAAAGCACGGACGAATCAGTACGCAAGGACACGACACGACACATTTTTGTGACCGGTGGTGTCGTTTCTTCTTTGGGCAAGGGCCTGACGGCGGCAAGCCTCGGCAATCTCCTCACGGCCAGCGGTCTCCGCGTGGTCATGCAGAAGCTCGACCCCTATCTCAACGTGGACCCCGGCACTATGAACCCGTTCCAGCACGGCGAGGTCTTCGTGACCGACGACGGTGCTGAGACCGACCTGGACATCGGACACTACGAACGGTTCCTCGACATCAACCTCAACCAGGCCGCGAACGTCACGACCGGTCAGGTCTACTCGCAGGTGATCGCCAAGGAACGCCGCGGCGAGTACCTCGGCGACACCGTGCAGGTCATCCCGCACATCACCGACGAGATCAAGCGCCGCATGCGCCTGCAGGCCAGCGACGAGTTGCGCCCCGACGTGATCATCTCCGAGATCGGCGGCACGGTCGGCGACATCGAGTCCCAGCCGTTCCTCGAGGCGGCACGCCAGGTGCGCCACGAACTCGGCCGCAACAACGTCTTCTTCGTGCACGTCTCGCTGGTGCCGTTCCTCGGCGCCGCGGGGGAGCAGAAGACCAAGCCCACCCAGCACTCCGTCGCCGCCCTGCGTTCCATCGGCATCCAGCCGGATGCGCTCGTGCTGCGCAGCGACCGGCCCGTCTCCGACTCGAACAAGCGCAAGATCGCGCTGATGTGCGACGTCGACGAAGACGCCGTGGTCAACGCGGTCGACGTGCCGAGCATTTACGAGATCCCCACCATGCTGCACGAGCAGGGCCTGGACAAGTACATCACCGACCGCCTCGGCCTGCCCGTCACCAGCGTGGACTGGACCGGTTGGCAGAAGGTGCTCGACGCCGTGCGCGAGCCCCAGCACACCGTCACCATCGGGCTGGTCGGCAAGTACATCGACCTGCCCGACGCCTACCTGTCGGTCACCGAAGCGCTGCGCGCCGGCGGATTCGCCAACCAGACCAGGGTCCAAGTCACCTGGATCGCCTCCGACGACTGCGAGACCGAGGAGGGCGCGAACCGCCTGCTCGGTGAGCTCGACGGCATCTGCGTTCCCGGCGGCTTCGGCGTGCGCGGCATCGAGGGCAAGCTCGGCGCCCTCAAGTTCGCCCGCGAGAACGGCATCCCCGTGCTCGGCCTTTGCCTTGGCCTGCAGTGCATGGTCATCGAATACGCCCGCAACAAGGCCGGCCTCACCGGCGCATCCTCCTCGGAGTTCGACGAGGACACCGAGTTCCCGGTGGTCGCGACCATGGAAGAGCAGGTCGAGATCATCGCGGGCGGCGACCTGGGTGGCACCATGCGCCTGGGTCTCTACCCGGCCGTTCTGGCCGAGGGATCCATCGTGGCCGAGCTCTACGGTGCCTCCGAGGCGTCCGAACGTCACCGCCACCGCTACGAGGTCAACAACGCGTTCCGCTCTCAGATCGCGGATGCCGGACTGTGGTTCTCGGGCACCTCACCCGACCGCCACCTGGTCGAGTACGTCGAGCTGAAGCGCGAGGAGCACCCGTTCTACGTGGGCACGCAGGCGCACCCGGAGCTGCGCAGCCGGCCCAGCCACGCGCATCCGTTGTTCCGTGGCCTGATCAGCGCGGCCCTGGACCGCCAGCAGGCCAGCCGCCTGTTCGAGGTCGAAGCCAAGGAAGATGCCTGAGCCGTGACCCACCCGTCTGTGCCCGCCGCCAATGTGACCGCTCCTGTGACCGCCGAGAAGTCCGGCGAATCGGCCTCCGCCCCGCTGGCGGATGAGCCGGCCTTCGCGGCGGTCTCGGACAGCGCGATCGTTTTCGACGGCAAGGTGTGGGATGTCCGCCGCGACACCTTCGGCTATAACGGCTCCCGCATCAATCGCGAGTACCTGGACCACCCGGGCGCCGTGGCGATCCTCGCCCTCGACGAGCACAACCAGGTGCTGCTGATCAAGCAGTACCGGCACCCCGTGCGCACGCGCGACTGGGAGCTGCCGGCCGGGTTGCTCGACGAAGACGGCGAGCATCCACTCGTCGGAGCGCAGCGCGAGCTGGCCGAGGAGACCGACCTCGTCGCCACCGAGTGGAATGTGCTCGGTGAGTTCGCCACCTCGCCCGGCGGCAGCAACGAGGTCATCCGCATCTACCTGGCGCGCGGCCTCGCCGCGGCTCCGGAGATCTTCGAGCGCACCGAGGAGGAAGCCGACATCGAGGTGCGCTGGGTGCCGCTTGATGACTGCGTCGATGCCGTGCTGGCCCGCCGGGTGCAGAACCCGTCGCTGGTGATCGGGGTGCTCGCCGCCCAGGCAGCCCGCGCGCGTGGCTGGAGCACCCTCGGGGCGGCGGATGAGCCGTGGCCGCGGCATCCGGTCAATTGGGACCACACGGTGTGACCGGTTGGCCTCGTCTGGTGGTGTGAGCGGTGCGGCTGGTGTTCCTGCTGGCCGGGGCGTCGCGGGTGTAGGCGGTCCGTCTGCACCGGGAGTTGCCGGTGGGGTCGTCGCGGCGGCCGTGGACTCGTATCTGCGGCACGTCGCGATCGAGCGCGGCCTGAGCAGCAATACGGTGTCCGCCTACCGGCGTGACCTGGCCATCTACAGCCGGTGGCTCGCCGCGGTCGGGTTGACCGGACTTGCCGACGTCACCCGGCAGCACGTCTCCGACTACGTGCGGTTCTTGGGATCCCGCGAGGAGTCGCCGCTGACCGCGGCGTCGATCGCGCGCATCCTCTCAACCGTGCGCGGGTTTCACCGATTTCTGCTCGAGGAGGGCGTGGTCGATACCGATGTCGCCCACGAGTCCAAGCCGCCCAAGCTCGGCACCCGGCTGCCCAAGGCAATTTCGATCGAGCAGGTCACACTGTTGCTCGCGGCGACTGACGGCGACGAGGTGCACAACCTGCGCGACAAGGCGCTGCTCGAGCTGCTCTACGCCACGGGCGCCCGCGTCTCGGAGGTGGTCAACCTCAATGTGGACGATGTGCTCGACCCCGAGGTGGTGCGCCTCACCGGCAAGGGCGACAAGCAGCGCATCGTGCCGGTCGGCAGTTACGCGCGCGCGGCCATCGACACGTTCCTGGTGCGGGGGAGACCGCTGCTCTCCGCCCGTGGACCGGCGACGCCGGCCCTGTTCCTGGGCCTTCGCGGCAAGAGGCTCAGCCGGCAGAACGCGTGGTTGATCATCCGGGCCGCGGCCGAACGCGCCGGCCTCGAGGGGCATGTTTCGCCGCACACGCTGCGGCACTCCTTCGCGACGCACCTGCTCGAGGGCGGGGCCGATGTGCGCGTGGTGCAGGAGTTGCTCGGCCACTCCTCGGTGGCCACCACCCAGATCTACACGCTCGTCACCGCGGATACCCTGCGCGACATGTACACGACGGCGCATCCGCGGGCGCGGGTGTCCCGTTCCGTCCCCCCGGTGGTTGAGTCACCCCGCGGTGGTGGTTGAGCCCCCGCGGTGGTGGTTGAGACCCCGCCGGTCCTGGACGAGCTCAACCCCGCTTAACTGTTCCCGTTTCGGACAACTGTTGCCCGTGTACCGGCAACAACTGTCCGGAACGGAAACAGTGGCGGCCGGGGCCGCCGCGCGCCGCTGACGTTTGAGCTTTCCGGGACATTCCGTTCGAGCGGCCACCGAAGGCTGCGTCTCGCGTTTTCTCCGAAGTTACGTGACGACGGATGCCGAGAGCCGCCCACGCTCGCGGCTGCGGCTGCGGCTGCCCCACCGGTGGTTGAGCCTCCCGAAACCCGGTGACCTGGCCCTCGAACCCGCCCATCGGCATCCGTCACCGTCGCTAGCTTCGGAGTTTTTCGGAACCCGCCGGTCGAGCGGCCACCGAATGCGGCGTGTCGCGATTATCCCCGAGGTTACGTGACGCCGGCTGTCGAGAGCCGCCCCCGCTCTGGGCTGCGGCGGCCCCGCCGGTCCGGGATGCGTAGCCAAACCCCGCCTAACTGTTGCCGTTCCGGACAACTGTTGCCCGCGTACCGGCAACAATTGTCCGGAACGGCAACAGTTGCGGCCGGGTCCGCCGCGCGGGGCATCCGTCACCCGCGTCGTCACCCGCGTCGTCACCCGCGTCGTCACCCGCGTCGTCACCCGCGTCGTCACCCGTCGGAGTCTCGGCGCCGTCCCTGGCATAACTCCTGCAATTTGGCTGCCGGGAGCCGGTTCCACCGTGTTTTCGGGCCTATTCCGCAGGATTTGCAGGAGTTATGCACGAGGGGCTACACACCAGGCCGGCGGCTGACCAGCGGAAGCCAGTGCAGATCCCGCAGACGGGCGCAGGTCGGTGCGGCCGACCTCAGAGCAGGCGCAGCCCCACCACAGTGATGATCGGCTCGCGCTGCCCGCCGGAGTGCACGATGTGGCCACCGCCCTCGTCGACGGTGAGCTGGCTCGCGTGGCAGCGCAGGGCAGCCGTGACCGTCGCGAGGTGCGCCGACAGGTCGAACCACTCGGCCGCACCCGCACCCGCACCCGCACCCGCACCCGCACCCGCACCCGCACCCGCACCCGCACCCGCACCCGCACCCGAACCCGCAACACCCCCAACACCCGCACCCGATGTAGCACCATCCACCCCCACCTGCACCACCTCGGCAAACGCGACCTCCGCCGCCCGGCTGCCGGCCAGCGCCGCTTCATGCATGCGCACGTGATCCGGATGCCCGTACCCGCCACCGTTGTCGTAGCTGATCACGAGGGCAGGCCGAAGCCGCCCGATCAGTGCGGCCACATCCGCGGCCACTTCGGCCAGGGGCGCCCGCACCAGGGCGTCGCCGTCGATGTCGTCGGCCGGCCCGGCCAGCCCCGGACGAATCCAGGTCATGCCCGAGTCCCGGTACGCGCGCGGCGCGAGGCCCGCGGCGCGCGCGGGCGGCGTGCCCAGCCAGAACCGATCCGCGAGACCGATGCCGAGGGCCGCCGCGGCGCAGGCGAGCTCCCGCTCGCGTTCCCGGGTGAGCGCATCCGTGCCCTCGAGCACCGACAGCGGCCCGCGCACGACCTCGCCTTGCTCGCCGCGCGTGGCGGTCAGCAACGACACCCGGATGCCCCGGGCCGCCATTTCCGCAATCAGCGCACCCGTCGCAATGGTTTCGTCATCGGGATGAGCGTGCACGAACAGAACAGTGGGAACACCGTCCAGCAGACTCACGCGCTGAGCAGCGAGGGGCGGCGGTCGCCGGCACCGGGGCGCACCAGCGACCGGTACACGGTCACGAGGCCTTCTGCCGACCGCGGCCAGTCCAGGTGCTCGGCCCGCTCGCGCGCAGCGAGCGACAGACGCCGGGCGAACGCGGGGTTCGAGAGAATCTGCGTGAGCGCGCCGGCCCAGACCTTCGGATCGCGCGAGTCCAGCACCACGCCGGTGTCGCCGTCGAGCACCGCCTCGCGCAGTCCGCCGGCCGCCGCGGCGACGACGGGAACACCGCTCGCGGCCGCTTCCAGCGCCACGAGCCCATACGTTTCAGAGTGCGAGGGTACGAGCACGACCCGGGCGCCGCTCAGCAGCAGAGCCAGGTCCACGCGGGACTGCGGACCCACGAAACGCACGTTGCGTTCGATTCCGTGCCGGGCCGCGAGGGACCGAAGCTCGTCGATATAGCCGTCGTAGTCGGCTGACGCGTCGCCGGCGATCACGAGTTCGGGCCGGATCGGCTCCGGCACGGCCGCGATCGCCTCGATCGCGAGGTCGAGGCCCTTCAGCGGCTGCAGGCGCCCCGCGACGATCGCGTACCCGCGGATGTCGATCGGTCCAGAAAGTTCGGCAGCCCCGACCGCGGCGGCACCGACACTCCGGATGTCCGTGGGCCGGAACAGAATCCCGTCCACCCCCGGCAGCACGATCGAGATGCGCTCGGGCGCACCGCCGAGCCGCTTCACGATGGTGTCGGCCTCGGACTCGCTGATTGCGACCAGGGCATCGGACTCCTGCGCCAGCCAGGCCTCGCCGGCCATGCGCCCGGGGGACTCGGGGCGTTCGCCGGCCGACAACGGCGTCGACGCGTCGGCCGCGATGCTGTGGAAGCTCTGCACGTGCGGGATGCCCCGGCGGCGCGCGAGCGGGAGCGCCGCCATACCCGAGAACCAATGGTGCGAGTGGATGACGTCGTAGGGTCCCAGCGCATCCATCTGCACGCGGAACGCCTCGATGAACTCCTCGTGGTCGCCCTTCGGCACGGGACGGGCCGGTCCGGCCTCGAGAAAGCGGAGCGTCACCCCGGGGCTCAACTGCATCGTCTTCGACACGGGGGAGGAGCGACGGGTGAGGATATCGACGTGGTGGCCGGCGGAGGCGAGAGCCTCCGCCTGGTGCCGCACGACCACGTTCATGCCCCCGGCGTCACCCGAGCCCGGCTCAGCTCCTGGGGACGTGTGCAGGCAAACGAGCGCGATTCGGAGGGGCGTAAATGGCTGAGGCACTTGAAAATCTTAACGCAAGAGCCTGTGACTCACCCGGTTCCACAGATCAGAGACCGATGACGGACCGATGACAGGCCGATGACAGGCCGAGACACGCCGGGTTCACGCGGCAGACCTGCGGTTTTCGGCGATCCGTGCGGCAACATGCCCGATCCGATCGCTACAGTGGGGACAGTGACAGGTGTAAGACGGATCGAGGGCATCTCAGTGGCGCGCAAGCAGGATGACCGGACACGACTTTCCGGTTTAGACGAGGTACCGGTCGGTGCGACCGGTCGACCCAAGCGCGACTTCGACGAACCCGCGGTTCTGCCTAGTCATGGCCCAGCGCGCATCATTTCGCTGTGCAACCAGAAGGGCGGCGTCGGCAAGACGACGACCACCATCAACCTGGGTGCCGCCCTCGCCGGCTACGGCCGCCGCGTGCTGGCCATCGACTTCGACCCGCAAGGCGCCCTCTCCGCCGGTCTCGGTGTGCCCACCCACGACGTCACCACCATCTACGACCTGCTGCTGAGCGGCTCGGTCAGCCCGCACGACGCCATCCAGAAGACGTCGGTGCACAACCTCGACATCATCCCGGCCAACATCGACCTGTCCGCCGCGGAGGTGCACCTCGTCAACGAGGTCGCCCGCGAGCAGATCCTGGCCCGCGTGCTGCGCAAGATCTCCGGCGACTACGACGTCATCCTGATCGACTGCCAGCCGTCGCTGGGTATCCTCACCGTCAACGCGCTCACGGCCAGCCACGGCGTGCTCATTCCGCTTGAGTGCGAGTTTTTCGCCCTCCGCGGTGTGGCGCTCCTGATCGAGACCATCGACAAGGTGCGTGACCGGCTCAACCCGGCCATCGAACTCGACGGCATCCTGGCCACCATGTTCGACTCCCGCACCCTGCACTCCCGCGAGGTGCTTGAGAGGGTCGTCGACGCGTTCGGCGACAGTGTGCTCGAGACGGTCATCGGCCGCACGGTCAAGTTCCCCGACGCGAGCGTCGCCGGTGTCCCGATCACCGAATTCGCACCCGAGCACGCGGCCGCCAAGGCCTACAAGCAGGCGGCGCGGGAACTGATCCAGCGTGGCGCCGTCGCCTGACGCGGACGCACCGAAGTCGTTTTCGGTCGCCCTCGGCAACTTCGAGGGTCCGTTCGACCTGCTCCTGTCCCTGATCGGCAAGCACGAACTCGACATCACCGAGATCTCCCTGAGCCGGGTCACCGACGAGTTTATCGCCTACCTGCGCGGCCTCGACCAGGACGAAGAGCTCGACCAGGCCACCGAATTCCTGGTGGTCGCTGCCACCCTGCTCGACCTCAAGGTCGTCGGGCTGCTGCCGCAGGGTGAGCTTGTCGACGCCGAAGACGTGGCTCTGCTCGAGGCCCGCGACCTGTTGTTCGCCCGGCTACTGCAGTACCGGGCCTTCAAGAGCGCGAGCGCCTGGTTCCAGGGCCGGCTCGACGCCGAGTCCACCCGGCACGTGCGGGCGGTGCGGCTGGAGGAGAAATTCCGCCGCCAGACTCCCGAGCTGGTCTGGACTCTCTCCCTCGGCGACTTCGCCGCCCTGGCCGCCCTCGCACTCACCCCGCGGGTTCTGCCCGGCGTGGGGCTCGACCACCTGCACGCGCCGCTGGTCAGCATCCGTGAACAGGCGGCCTACGTGGTACGGATGCTGCGCGCCGCCGACACGCTCACGTTCCGCGAGCTGATCGTGAGCGCCGAGGTGAAGGGCGTCGTGATCGCCCGTTTCCTGGCCGTGCTCGAGCTGTACCGCCTCGACGCCATCTCTTTCGACCAGCTCGTGCCGCTCGGCGACCTCAGCCTGCACTGGAGTGCCGAGACCTGGACCGATGACACCCTCGCCAACCTCGGAGCCGACTATGAGCATTGACACGACTATGAGCAGTGACACGACTATGAGCAGTGACACGACTATGAGCAGTGACACGACTATGAGCAGTGACACCGCCCCCGGATCAGGGAACACAGAAAACACAGAGGGCACGGATGCCCCGCGCCCTCCGCTCGAGCGCACCCTCGAGGCCATCCTGATGGTCGCCGACGAACCGCAGGGGCTGCTGCAGCTCGCCGCGGCCGTCGACGCCACGCTGGGCGAGGTGCGCGCATCCGTCGCCCGGCTCGTGGCCGACTTCGACGGCCTCGCCGGCACCGTGCGCCGCGGCTTCGAGCTGCGCGAGGTGGCCGGCGGCTGGCGCATCTACGTGCGGCCCGAGCACGATGTGACCGTGGCCGACTTCGTGGTCACCCAGAACCCGAGCCGGCTTTCGCAGGCGGCCCTGGAGACCCTCGCCGTGATCGCCTACAAGCAACCGATCAGCCGCGGGGCTGTAGCCTCGATTCGTGCCGTTAATGTGGATTCGGTCGTGCGCACACTGCTCGGCCGCGGTCTGATCACCGAAGCGTTCACCGACAGTGAGACCGGTGCGATCAATTACGGCACCACAGACCTTCTGCTAGCCCAGCTCGGAATCAACTCGCTCGACGAGTTGCCATACCTATCGCCGTTGCTCAATGACGGCGCGAACGGATTTGAGGAATTGCCATGACAACCGACAACCAGGGGATTCAGGGGACACCCACCAATCTCGAGGCCGCCGCCGACGGCGTGCGCCTGCAGAAGGTCATGGCCTCCGCGGGCGTCGCGTCCCGACGGGTCTCCGAGGAGATGATCGCCGCCGGCCGCGTGCGCGTGAACGGCAAGGTCGTCACCGAGCTGGGCCGCCGGATCCACCCCGACTCCGACCTGATCATGGTCGACAACGTCGCCGTGCAGCTGGACACCAGCCGCCGCTACGTGATGCTGAACAAGCCCGTCGGCGTCGTCTCGTCGATGCAGGACGAGAGTGGACGCCCCGACCTGCGCGAGTTCACCGACCAGTTCGAGGAGCGCCTGTTCAACGTGGGCCGCCTCGACGCGATGACGAGCGGCCTGCTGATCCTGACCAACGACGGCGATCTCGCGCACGTGCTCGCGCATCCGTCGTTCGGGGTCTTGAAGACCTACATCGCCAAGGTCGAGGGCCGCGTGTCGGCGCAGACCATCCAGCTGCTGCAGAGCGGCATCGAACTCGACGACGGGCCCATCTCCGCCGACAAGGCGCGCATCCTGACCAGCCCTCCCGGCGACGGCTTCAGCCTGGTCGAGCTCACCCTGCACTCCGGCCGCAACCGCATCGTGCGCCGCATGATGGAGTCCGTCGGCCACCCCGTCGTCGACCTCGTGCGCCGCCAGTTCGGCCCGCTGCACCTCGGCACACTGCGCGTGGGCGCCGTGCGCGACCTGACCAAGGTCGAACTCGGGCAGCTGCTCACCGTGTCGCGGGCCGAAACCAAGATCTAGGCCCAGGTCAGGAGTTCCAGTGGTTGAATCTCGCCTGATCGGGCCCGTGCGCGTCGTGGGCACCGGCCTGCTCGGCACCAGCATCGGCCTGGGCCTCCGCGCGCGCGGCATCGATGTCATCCTCGCCGACGCGTCGCCGACCAACCTCAGCATCGCCGTCGACTACGGCGCCGGCCGCGCCGCCACTTTCGGCGACCTGCCGCAGCTGATCGTGGTGTGCGTGCCGCCCGACGTGACGGCCGAGATCGTCGCGCGCGAACTGGCCGCCCACCCGCAGGCGATCGTGACGGATGTCGCCAGCGTCAAGCTCGCCCCGCTGCAGGAGCTCCGCGCACTGGGGGCCGACGTGTCCCGCTACATCGGCGGTCACCCGATGGCCGGCCGAGAACGCGGGGGACCCCTCGCCGGCCGCGCCGACCTCTTCGTCGGGCGCCCCTGGGTGGTGGCCGCGCACGACGCGATCAGCTACCAGCAGGCCACCGCGATCGACGACTTGATCCTCGACCTCGGCGCGATCCTGGTCGAGATGAGCCCCGAGGAGCACGACAGTGCGGTGGCGCTCATTTCCCATGTGCCGCAGGTTGTCTCCACGATCATGGCGCGCCGGTTGACGGATGCCGCCGGCTCGGCCCTGAACCTCGCCGGCCAGGGTCTGCGCGACGTGACCCGCGTCGCGGCCAGCGACCCCGAGCTGTGGGTGCAGATCCTCGGCGCGAACGCCGAACCCGTGCGGGACATCCTGCTGGCCTACCGCGACGACCTCGACCGCTTCATCGACGCCTTGGAAGCCCCCGCCGCACCGGGCGCGCGCCGCAAGGTGGCCGAGGAACTCGCCGGCGGCAACGCCGGGGTGGCCCGCCTGCCCGGCAAGCACGGCCAGGACCGCCGCTTCGTGTCGCTGAGCGTGATGGTCGACGACACCCCCGGGCAGCTTGCCCGACTCCTCAACGAGGTCGGCGAGGTCGGGGTCAACCTCGAAGACCTCCGCCTCGAGCACTCACCGGGCGCCCAACTGGGCCTGGCCGAAATTTCTGTACTCCCTGAGGCCGTTGGTCGCCTCACCGAAGAGCTGGCCGCCCGCGGCTGGCGGATTGCTGGTTAATCATGGGTCGTCACTCAAGCCCCCACATCGTCGCCATCGACGGGCCGGCCGGCAGCGGCAAGTCCAGCGTCAGCCGCGCCGCCGCCAGGCGCATCGGCTTCGACTACCTCGACACGGGCGCCGCGTACCGGGCCTTCGCCTGGTTCGTCAGCGACCGGGGCATCGACCCGGAGCACACCGACGCCGTCGTGGCCGCCCTGGGCGACTTCGACTACTCCATCGGCATCGCCCCCGACGAGCACGTCGTTCGGGTCGGCCGGGCGGATGTCACCGACGCGATCCGCGACCCCGCCGTCTCCGCCATCGTCAGCTCCGTGGCCCGCATCCCGGAGGTGCGCACGCACCTGACGGAGCTGTTTCGCGCCATCGCGGCAAGCTCCAAGCGCACCGGAATCGTGATCGAGGGCCGGGACATCACCACCGTGGTCGCTCCCACCGCCGAGATCCGCATACTGCTCACGGCTTCCGAGGAGGCTAGAATGACTAGGCGCTCTGCGGAAATATCGACCCAATCGACTGACACCGTGGCGGAACAGCTGCGATCCAGGGATCACGCTGACTCACAGGTTGTCGAATTCATGAGCGCCGCAGACGGTGTGACCACCGTCGACTCCACCCATCTCGACTTCGAACAGACCATTGACGCGGTCCTCGACGTCATCAATACCTACCGCGAGGCCATCGCATGACCAACAACAACGACTTCGACGACACGATCCCCGACCCCGACACCGAACTGGTGACGCGACTGGACGATCTCGATGACGACCTGGTGACGCAGCGCGCCGCCGCCCTCCGCACCGGATTGAACGAGTACGACCTCGCGGACGAGGACTTCGACGTTCTTGACACGGTGACGGAAGACCCCGACGCCATCCAGTACCTGCCGGCCCTGCCGGTCATCGCCATCGTCGGCCGCCCGAACGTGGGCAAGTCCGCGCTCGTGAACCGCATCCTCGGCCGCCGCGAGGCCGTCGTGGAGGACACCCCCGGCGTGACCCGCGACCGCGTGACGTATAAGGGTGAATGGCACGAACGCCGCTTCAGTCTCGTCGACACCGGCGGCTGGGAGCCCGACGCCAAGGGCATCGACGCATCCGTCGCCGCCCAGGCCGAACTGGCCATCGAACTCTGCGACGTCGTCATGTTCGTCGTCGACGCCAACGTGGGACCGACCTCCACCGACGAGGCCGTCGTGCGCCTGCTGCGCAAGGCCGGCAAGCCCGTCTTCCTCGTCGCCAACAAGGTCGACGACATCCGCCAGGAGCCGGAGGCCGCGAGCCTCTGGGCGCTCGGCCTCGGCCAGCCCTGGCCCGTCTCGGCCCTGCACGGCCGCGGCGTCGCCGACCTGCTCGACGCGATCCTCGAGGAACTCCCCGAGATCTCCGCCGTCGCCAAACAGGAAGTCGGCGGACCACGCCGCGTCGCGATCCTCGGCCGACCGAACGTGGGCAAGTCGAGTCTTCTGAACAAGGTCGTCGGCGAGGAGCGCGTTGTCGTCAACGAGCTCGCCGGAACCACGCGCGACCCCGTCGACGAGCAGGTCGAGCTCGGCGGCAGGGTGTGGCGCTTTGTCGACACGGCCGGCATCCGTCGTCGCGTGCACCTCTCGCAGGGCGCCGACTTCTACGCCTCACTGCGCACCAGCGCCGCACTGGAAAAGGCCGAGGTGGCCGTGGTCCTGATCGACGTGACCGAGGTGATCAGCGAGCAGGACGTGCGCGTGATCGACCTGGTGCTCGAATCCGGTCGCGCCCTCGTGCTGGCATTCAACAAGTGGGACCAGATCGACGACGACCGTCGCCGCTACCTCGAACGTGAGATCGAGCAGGACCTGGCGCACGTCTCCTGGGCTCCGCGGGTTAACATCTCGGCCAAGACCGGCCGCCACATGGAGAAGCTCGTTCCGGCCCTCGAGACCGCTCTCGAAGCCTGGGACACCCGCATCGCCACCGGCAAGTTCAACGCGTTCCTCGCCGAGCTGGCCGCGTCGCACCCGCACCCCGTGCGCAGCGGCAAGCAGCCCCGCATCCTGTTCGGCACCCAGGCCTCCAGCCGCCCGCCGACCTTCGTTATCTTCACCACCGGGTTCCTCGACCCGGGCTACCGTCGCTACATCCAGCGTCGCCTGCGCGAGGTTTACGGCTTCGAGGGAAGCCCGATCAACATCAGCATGCGCGTGCGCGAGAAGCGCAAGCGCTAGCCGCTCAGCGCGTCACAAGGCCCCGATCGGGAGATGTCTCATCTCCCGGTCGGGGCCTTTTCGGTCGTCTGAACCACCAGCTCCATCACGACCCGGCCTTTCCGCACCCGCGCCACGGGCCTGGGCGACAGCCGCTCACAGCCGCGCCGCCGCAACTCCGCGCCGCCGATTCCGACCCGCACCACGAAGCACGTGACCGGCCACACGGATGCGTCGTCAGGCTTCTGCCGTCTGCCCACGGTGACCACCGTCGCCCGTTGCAGCCGCGAATACGCCGGCTTCGGCTCAACCGCGCACCAACCGACCGGCTCTCCGTCGAGAAACGCGATGACGCCCGGCCCGGGCGCGCTGGCCTGCACCTGCTCCCGCAGCATCCCGGCGCACGCTTGCGCTGTAGCGTTCTGGAACTCCCGGTTCGGTAGCTTGAAGTACTGGCACCAGCATCGTGCCGCGTCGTCGCGGGTGGCGAACACCTGGCTCACGTCTTCCCGCAGCACGGATGCGGCGGCTTCGATCCTGATCTCGCTGTCTGCCGGCATGCGCTCACGCTCCGCCCGCGCCGTCGCTGTGCCACTGCATCGGTCGCCCGTGCTCGGTTCAGCACCGCGACTTTCCCTCCGCGGCCCAGACGGTGCGCGAGTGGTTCCCAGACGCGGTAAGATATTCAAGTTGTCTCCTGCTGATTCTGTTCGTTGGAATCGTTGCGGGAGCGGCGGGCTGTGGCGCAGCTTGGTAGCGCACTTGACTGGGGGTCAAGGGGTCGCAGGTTCAAATCCTGTCAGCCCGACCAAATGTCCCGGAAACTCAAGGGTTTCCGGGACTTTTTTGGTTAAGAGATTTGATGTTCCCATCACTACCCCATCACTTTCAGCCCATTTCCACCGCCTTGCCGGCCCTGTCGTGCGAGGCGCTGAGGTCAATCTCGGTTCTTCCCGATCATCCCGGATCCTCGTGCACACCTTCTGGGTATGAGCATTCACAACGAGAACCCACCCTCTTCTCCCACCGACGACTGGGGCCTGGAGCCCCTGATGGACGTCCACGAGCTGGCCGCCTATTTGGGCATCCCGATCTCCACGGTCTACGACTGGCGGGTGCACGGCAAAGGCCCCACCGCGTACCGGTTCGGCAAACACCTCAAGTTCGCCATCTCCGATGTGCGGGCCTGGATCGCCCAACAGCGAGACCCCTCCTCCAACGAGCCCCGGCGCCCCGATCGGCGGTGAGCTGAGATGCCCCGGCAGCGATTGACCATCGGCACCTTCGGCGACATCAGCACCCGCCAGATGCCGAACGGACGCTACGAGGCCCGGACCCGCTACCGCGACTGGGACGGGCATGCGCGCCTGGTGCAAGGCACCGGTGCCACCGCCAAGGCCGCCGAACGGGCACTCAAGGCCAAGCTGGCCGACCGGGACCTGTTCCAACCCGCCGACACGAGCTTGTCGCCGGACAGCTTGTTCAGTGACTTGGTGACCTACTGGCTGGAGGACATCGACCTGGAGGACCGGATTTCCCGGACCACCCGCAACCTCTACGAGCGCAACATGCGCACCCTCGTCTCACCCGCCTTCGATCACCTCGCTTTACGGGAGATCGGTGTGGCCCGGTGCGACAAGTTCATCAAGCAGCTCGCGAAGATCTCCTACAATCGCGCCAAACAGGCCCGGGTGGTGCTGCGGCTCGCCCTCGAGCTGGCCGTGCGGCACGAAGTCCTGCCGCGCAACCCCATGGACCATGTCGCCCGCCTGCACCGCGAGCCGCACGTCCCCGCCGCGCTCATGGCCCCCGAGGTCAACGTGATCCGCGCCGCGATCGCCCAGTGGGAAAGCGCCATCAACCACACCTCCGGCCCCAAACCCGACGGCCAGCTCGGCGCCATCATCGAGGTGATGCTCGGCACCTCAGCCCGAATCGGCGAGGTCATCGCCATCCGCCGCCGGGACGTCGACATCACCAGCCCCGTGCCCTCCATCCGACTGGCCGGCACCATCGTCAGCCGCAAAGGGGAGCAGACCTTCCGGCAGGACCACCCCAAGACCGCCAAGTCCACTCGCGTTGTCGCCATCCCCACCTTCACCTCAGACGCGGTCCGCCGGCGGCTCGCCAAGGTCGGCAGCATGGGCCTGGATGACCTGCTCTTCCAATCCCGAGACGGCACCCCGCTGACTACGGGGAACGTGCGCCGCCAATTGCGTCAGGTACTTGAGGCAGCCGGCATCAACGGGGTAACCCCACACATGTTCCGCCGCACCGTCGCCACCGCGGTCAACACCAACGCCAGCATCGAACTCGCAGCGGAACTCCTCGGCCACACCGACACCAGGGTCACGGTCATGCACTACATCCAACGCAGCGAACTGGTGAACCCGGCCACAGCCGCGCTCCTCGATCGGGCGTTCGCAAAAGACAAAGACTGAACACGGTGCTGCCACCGTGGCAGCACCGCACCACCTGGGGATTCGCTGCCTCGAACAGAATCTGCGATCCTAACGCCGTTGCTGTCCTGGCGGGCCGTTCGCGATGGATACTGACCTGTCACGGTGCCGCCACCGCGGCGGCACCGTGCCATCTGGGGTTTTGCTCTTCCGCAGGGAATCCTCGTCTCGGACCGCCGCACTCATCGGCGGCGTTGGCGAGAGATGTCCACCGTTCACAGTTGTACCAGGATGGCCCCAGCGTCCCATCTGGAGTTTCACCGAAAGCCCGAGAATAGGTCGTCGACGGAACGTGCAGGCTTTCTAAGATCTACTCTCCATTTTGCGCCGAGGATCGAGCGTTTTCAATCGTTCCACCATCGAAAGCGGAAGAACGTCCATAGTTTCTTTGGCGGTCAATCTGAGGGGCTGTCACGAGCCACGTTCTACCGTCGCTCGCGAGATCTGCGGCAGACCGAGTGAGCAGCAAGAGCAGGTTGCTCTTGGCTGCACTCTTATCGATAACAGGAGGTCTACTTTTTCGACTTTCGGGTTTTCCCTTTTCTACGAGGTTGATCTCGCTGACCGGTCATGGACTTTCGCATTTGAGCGGTGGTGCTTGAGGACTCCGCTGGCTGCAGCAAGGTTGATCTCCTCTCCTCATCCGAGTTGAGTTTCTCTGGAGTCGCTTCGTAGTAGACAGCGAACATCTCTCCCGAGCCGCCGTCGAATGCAAAGACAGCAGAGCGGGATATGCCCAATTGATGACCTTTCACACGTGCGTACGCCCGCATGCTGTGTTCCCACGCGACGTGGTCTCCGCCACCTGAGGGCGTGGCCCAAACGAGAAGCCAGCCACCATCGTGAAGTGAGTGAACCGGGATAGTGATGCTGCGGGCGAGCTGACCGTTGCGTGATCCACGCACCACATCTCGACCGTGTCTAGCCATGCGCGCTTGGGCCCGTTTGTCTCCCGATAAGAGTGTGGCTTCGATAGAGAGTCTCCCGATCGGATTTATCCGGTCGATGCTCGCAAGGAGCCCGTCGATTGGGCTCGGTGAACGCCGCGGTTTCGGCGGACTGTTCTGAACCGCTGGTTTGCCCGCCTCCCTCGGCCGGTGCGTCTCGAAATACCATGCGTCGAGCGGATCTGTTCTACTCGTCACGATTCCCGGTGTCTGATTGCGCCATCGAGCTTGTTCAACTGGCGATGGCGGGTTCAAATATGGATAGATCGCCCGAACCTCCGCCGGATTATCCTCTACGTATAGTCCGGCTTCGAGGAAAAATAGAAACAGGTCAAGTTCATCGGGCGCCGTGAAGAGAATCGTCGCAAGCGGGTGACGGCGACGTCGCAAGTAGAGGAGTAATTCGGCCGGATGATCGGTGATCTCTGCGATCAGATCGAGGTCATGAATAGACACAGTCCAAGGGACCGACTCGGTGCCAATGACCCCGGCTTGGACCAACGCAGCGGTTGCAGTCGAGGTCGAGCCCAGATCGTCAAGACTTACGGCAATGGTATGGAATTCCCGAAGGTGGCTAAGGTCAACCCATCCTTCTCCATGGATAAGCAGCCCCCCGTCCAAGGAAATGCGACGCAAGAGCCGGTCTGCTTGCTCCGCTGCTTTCGTGATGATGCCGGTTAAGTCTTTGCGCAGGCGTGAACCTGAACCCGAACGAGACCGAGAGCTCAGCGCGACCGCCTTATCCTCAACGATTAGGGCGACGTCGTCGAGGATGATCAGGTGGTCTCCCTCAACGCGTTTGGTATAGGCCGCGGGACCGATTTCCTCCTCTGAGTCTGTGGCTGGGACATAGTAGAGAATTGAATGCCAGGCGCGAGTGGGACTGACTAGCCGGTCGAACGCTCGCCGAGTTCGATCCTCCAAGACCGAGCCCCGTAGTGCCTGGTACTTTTCCCAGTCCGGGCTGGAATGCAGCGCGAGTTCTAGCCGCTCGCGAATTGCGCCTTGCGTCAATGCCGGGTGCACGAGCATCGCTCGCGATGACGTTGTGCGCACGATGGGGGAGACACGGAAAGGATTGGCACCGGACAAGAACTCCTTGACCGCAGTGCTGGCGCTTTGTGCGGGATCAGGCTTCCAAGAGAACGCCTCCAGAACTGAGGAGACTACGTGCTCCGGCAGGTGGCTCGCCCTCGCGAGGTCAGCGCTGGATACCGAGGCAGCAACTTCATTGGGGTGTAGTGCCCGATCGAGTTTGAGTGCGGCGTCGGCGATGTCTTCCTTCGACGCGATCCCGAGTTCACGTTTCCGGTTGGTCTCAGCTGCAAATCGAAAACCCTGCTCTCGCCTCCGGTTCATGTTCGCTGTTTGCAGCTTGTTGAGCGCGGCCAGGACCTCCTGTGCTTCTGCGATTCCGAAACCGAGGCTGGAGCGAAGACTCGAGTCGACATTGCCGTCGCCGAAGAGCGACTCAGCAGTCTCCTGCAACAACTCGGAATACGAAGAGCCGCGCATTGTGATTTCCGTTGCCTGCACGGTCGCTTTAATTTCGGCTAGCGGGTCGGTTGAATCGGCATTCACGAGGCCGAGCAGCGAGCCAAGGTTGAGGAGTTCGCCGGCGTCGGCTACACATCCTTCAATGATCGAGGCCGGACTGCCTGAGGGAGGTCCTTTGCGCGGTTCAAGTTTCAGCGCCAGCAGCGCAATTAACTCCACGCGGGCAAATCCATCCTCCACACCAGCCTGATATGTAGGTTGCCCGGAGTGCCAAGGAAGTGCCCTGAGTCGCGCTTGCTCAATTACAGCGATCGGGTTGAAGCCTGCTAGAAGTTCAAGCATGTGCTCGACCACTGAGTCGATTCGCGAATTCATGCTCGCGCTTGGGTCGTCCGGGTCTAGGGCTGCCAGTGTCGCTATGCCGGCATTGACGGAGGTTGCGAGGACCGAGGCGTGAATGTCGATCGGGACCCCAGAGTGCACTCGTTTCGGTTTCTTCCCAGAGCTTTTCATTTCAGAAGTCCACCACATCACGCCTCGGCGATGCGTCATCAACGCATGCCCTCTACATAGTTGGAGCGGTGGAGTCCTACAGACTGTCGGACGGTAGTTGGGCTCCGCTTTCGAAACGAAGCGCCTGCGAGATGTCCTTTCAAGCGTTATTCGTCGCGGATCGGGCCTCGTGGGCCGCGCGTCACTTTTGAGATATCAAAGGCGCGAACTCTCCTTCGATCTTTGGTGTTTCCGCATCGATGAGATCTATCAAATAGAGGAACGAGGCCCTGGTTACCCAGAGCGCCTCGATGGTAGATAGTTTAAGATCGTCCAGGTCAACGGTGCTGAACGTCTCTTTGGTAGCCCCGGTCGGCTCATTGAATGTGCCGTGCACTAGGCGGTGAGTTCCGGCGTTGCGAAGCAATCTGGCGGTTGGATAAAGTGCATCTGAAGCAAGGTCGCGTTGCACTTCTGCGAGTGCCAGCCTCGCTCGTCTACCCGAGACGGTGGATACAGCGGGCCGCATCTCCTTCGTTTTAGGGTCGCGCCAGTACTTGGCAAAATCCACCCGTTCAGGTTTCAAACCGCTCTTGAAGTGTTCGTTCGCTGCAACTGCAATCTTGTCGAGCAGGTCGAGAGCGCTTCGCTGTGCAAGCAGGAGAGTCGCCGGGCCCTCACCGTAAACGGCACCGTCGCCGGTTGAACCATAGTCTCCGGTATCGTCCGGATGTTGGGATCCGTCAGCGGTAAACGTCATTTCCTCGCCGCGGAATGCTAAGCGCCGAGCCACAATGAACTCGGCTTTCAGAACGTTAATCGCAGCAAAGATTCGCGGCGGCAAGCCCTCGTCATTATCTTGAACAGCTTGCAAAATGTCAGCGGAGTCCCACCGGGAGCCATCCCCACCGAGACCTTCAACTGTTGGAGCGAGAGCAAGCCGATTTCTAACTATCCACTGTTGGTAAGGGTCGTCGAGATCGCCGTCATGAGTAAGGTGACCGACAACAGGCTCATCGCTCAGAGGAAGTTCGTCCCAGAGCTGAGCGGTTTTTTCCCCAGCGATACGAACCGTTTCTGCACGCAGATCCTTCGCGCGCCTCGCCCAGAGGTCGTACACCGCTTCGATGTGACCCGCCTGCTGCGGGCTAGTCTTCAGCCGATGCAACAACAGTTGGGCTCTATTTCCAGCGGCATTACCGTTCAAGGGGTCTATTTCGAGGGCATCTGCGTATGCTGCGTAGGCTTCCACCCATCTGCCTGAGTTGTCGAGCTCGTTCGCTAGGTTGCATAGTGCGCGCGACCTTTCGGACTGGGGGACATTGAGCGCGGGGTGACTCACGAGCTTCCACGAGCTGCGTGCAGCGACGATCAGCGAATCGTCTCCGAACCTAATATCCGTCTCAACTAAGAAGGTCACGTCCCGCTGAGTGGTGGAGTTTCTCGACACCGTGCGGGTCAGCTGTTCTAGCTTAGGCGGCGGCGAGTTCGGGGAGTATCACCGCCTCGTCGATGACCTCGAT
>NZ_SOFB01000046.1:0-25396 GCF_004402815.1 Cryobacterium sp. Hz7 | reverse complement strand
CCCGAAGCGGCGGCCCGCCTCGACCAACTCCGCCCGCCGAGCGAACGCCACGGCGATGGCCAATTCGGCCTCCGCGATCGCCTCGAAATGCTCCCCGAGAGCCTCTTGCTCTTCAATAAATGAGGGCTTCATGACACACACGCTACGGGCACCCACCGACATTACCCGCGGCATCCGCCCACCTACACGCACCCTGTGGATAACCCGATCAGGCCCTGATTGTGGAGGGATCGGGGTGGTGAAACGCCCGCTCAGAACCGGTGCTGCAACACCCAGTTGTGCATGGTGACAGCCGCGGCGGCCGACGCGTTGAGCGAGCGGGTGGAGCCGAACTGGCTGATCTCGACGACGGCATCCGCTGCCTCGATCGCTTCGGGAGAGAGGCCGGGACCCTCCTGCCCGAACAGGAGCACGCAGCGCTCGGGGAAGCGGAAGGTTTCGATGATCACGCTGCCGGGCACGTTGTCGATGGCGATGATCGGCAAGGTCTCGGCGGCGGCCCACTCGACGAAGGACGCGACATCCGGGTGGTGCAGCACGTGCTGGTACCGGTCGGTGACCATGGCCCCGCGCTTGTTCCACCGCTTGCGCCCGATGATGTGCACCGTGTCGGCGGCGAACGCGTTGGCGCTGCGCACGATCGAGCCGATGTTCATGTCGTGCTGCCAGTTCTCGATGGCGACGTGAAACGGATGCCGCTTCTCGTCGAGGTCGGCGACGATCGCCGCCATACTCCAGTAGCGGTAGCGGTCGATCACGTTGCGCGTGTCGCCGCGCTCGAGCAGCTCGCGGTCGTAGAACGACTCCTCGGGCCACTCTCCGGCCCAGGGTCCGACGCCGTGGGTGGACAGTTCGGGCGTGGGGTTCTGCGGTTCTTGCACCGATCCAACGTATCCCGCCGGGCACCGCCGGGCGTGCCGGGCATGCCGGGCATGCCGTCGGGTATTCTGACTTGCAGGGTTCGCGTTTCGCCGGCTCGCACCCCGCCCGGAAGGAACCATCACCATGCATCCCACGCTCTTCGGTATCGACTTTCTCGACTCGGAGTGGCTGATCGGCTGGTTCGGTTCGTTCGTGCTCCTCGGCGTGGCCACCATCGTGTTCGTCGAGACGGCTTTCATCGTCTTGTCGTTCCTGCCCGGCGACTCGCTGCTCTTCACCGTGGGCCTGCTCACCGCCACCGGGGATGTGCCCTTTCCGATCTGGGTGACCTGCCTCGTCATCTTCATCGCCGCGTTCGCCGGTGACCAGGTCGCCTATTTAATCGGCCGCAAGTCCGGCCCCGCCGTCTTCACCCGCGAGCAGAACCGCCTGTTCAACCCGAAGAACGTGGAACGCACCAACGCGTTCTTCGCCAAGCACGGCGGCAAGGCCATCATCATCGCCCGCTTCCTGCCCGTGTTCCGCGCCTTCGTGCCTCTCGCCGCCGGTGTGGGACGGATGCACTACCGCACCTTCGTGTTCTTCAACCTGATCGGCGCCTTCGCCTGGGGTGTCGGAAGCACCCTGATGGGCTACCTGCTCGGCCAGATCGAGTTCGTGGCGACGTACTCCGAATTCTTCATCATCGGCATCATGCTGCTCTCGGGCGTGCCGATCCTGTCCGAGCTCTACAAGGCCGGCCGCGAGAAGAAGCGCACCCGCGGCAAGGCCCCGGTCCCCGTCGCCACGATTCCCGAGGACCTGCGCGAGGAGTAACCGCCCAGTTCAGAGGCGGCCGCGTCTCGGCACAGGGTCAGCGCAGCGTCAGACCGGCCGGCGAGCCGGTGACCAGGCCGGCGCCGGCATCCGTGAACGAGTCGATCGCCGCCGAGATCTGGTACTCCCCCGGCGGGAGCGCGGGCCGGTCGGGGCGGGATCGGGTGGGTGGCTTGGTCGGTGGTTCCGGCGGCGAGCGGCCCGGCGAGCGCTGCGGACAGCGCGGCCCGGTGGGCGATCCGGCTCCACAGGGGTGCGTTTCCGGCCCTCGTCGAGGTAGCCGCTGAAGATGGCCCGCCGCACGTAGGCCTCGGCCCCACCGACCGTGAACCCGTTTCCTCCCTCTGCTTAGCTACTAAAACTTATGACCGCGCCGAAACGTTGGTGTGCCGGGCCGCCCACGCAGGCACTGATCTTTCGGCATGCCTAAATCTGCCCTATCCTTTCGGTGTGGCTAAAAACAACGTGCGCACGGATGCGAGGGGACCGGTCCCTGAGATCGCCACCGTGGCATCCTCTCACCTGCTCTGGTTGCTCGGCCCTGCCCTCGTCGCGGGCGTGGCCTACCTCGACCCCGGCAACGTCGCCAGCAATATGACGGCCGGTGCTCGCTACGGCTACCTGCTGGTCTGGGTGGTCGTGGCCGGCAACGTGATGGCCTGGCTGATCCAGTACCTCTCGGCCAAGCTCGGCATCGTAACCGGCACGAGCCTGCCGGAAATTCTCGGGGTACGTATTCGGCGCCCGCTCACCCGCCGCCTCTACTGGGTGCAGGCGGAACTGGTGGCCATGGCCACCGACCTGGCCGAGATCATCGGCGGCGCGGTCGCCCTGAACCTGCTCTTCGGCCTCCCCCTGCTTGCCGGCGGCGTGATCACCGGGGTCATCTCGATGATCGTGCTCACGGTGCAGACCCGGCGCGGCCCGCGCACCTTCGAACGCGTCATCGTGGCGCTGCTGCTCATCATCACCGTGGGCTTCGCGGCCGGGGTGTTCTTCGCTCCGCCGGATGCCGGCAGCGTCGTCGCCGGCCTCGTGCCGCGGTTCGAGGGCGCGAATTCGGTGCTCCTGGCCGCGTCCATCCTCGGCGCGACGATCATGCCGCACGCCATCTACGCCCACTCCGCGCTCACCCGGGACCGATTCCCCGTCGTGGCGGACGGCGCAGCAACGCGACGCCTGCTCTGGGCCACCAAATGGGACGTCACCATCGCGATGGCCATCGCCGGCACGGTGAACCTGTCGATCCTGCTGCTCGCGGCATCCGCTCTGCAGGGCGTCGCCGGGACCGACACGCTCGAGGGCGCCCACGCCGCCCTCGAGGCAACCCTCGGGCCCGTGATCGCGACGGTGTTCGCGGTCGGGCTGCTCGCCTCCGGGCTGGCCTCCACCTCGGTCGGAGCGTACGCGGGAGCGGAGATCATGCACGGCCTGTTGCACGTGCGCGTGCCGCTGCTGGCGCGTCGCGTGGTCACCCTCATTCCCGCGCTGCTGATCCTGGGGGTGGGTTTCGACCCGACCGAGGCCCTGGTGCTCAGCCAGGTCGTCCTGTCGTTCGGCATCCCGTTCGCGCTGATCCCCCTGGTCTGGCTCACCATGCAGCGCGGGGTGCTCGGCGAGCATGTCAACCGCTGGTACACGACAGTCGCCGGCGCCGTCTGCGCCCTGCTCCTGGTGGCCCTGAACGTGGTGCTGCTCGTGCTCGTGTTCACAGGGGCGTGATGAAACACCCCACACCCGCGGCCGAGGACTACCTCAAGACCATCTACGCGCACACCGAATGGCAGCTGAACCCGATCACGCCTTCGGTGCTGGCCGCGCGGCTGGGGGTGGCGCCGTCATCGGTCACCGAGATGGTGAAGAAGCTCGCCGCCGGCGGCCTGATCGAGCACGTCCCCTACGGGCCGCTCACCCTGAGCCGGACCGGTTTCCTGCGGGCGACCGCGGTGGTGCGCCGGCACCGGTTGATCGAGACCTGGCTCGTGCGGGAAATGGGCTACGACTGGCACGAGGTGCACGACGAGGCGGAGGTGCTCGAGCACTCGATCTCGGACCGGCTGCTGGCGGCGATCGACGATCGGCTCGGGCATCCGTCGGCCGACCCGCACGGGGACCCGATCCCGGCCGAGGACGGCAGCCTGACCCGGCCGGACGCCATCCTGCTGGCGGAGGCCGCACCCGGCCACGTCGGGGCGGTCGTGCGCATCAGTGACCGCGACCCGGACATCCTGCGCGACCTTGCCGTGCACCGGGTCGGCCCGGGAATCCGGCTCACCGTTCTCGAACCCGGCGTGGTGCGGCTGCCGGGCGGCGGCATCTGTCGGCTGTCGTCTGCGGCGGCCCGATCGATCTGGCTCACCTCGTAACCGTCCGGAAACCTCGCGCCGCTAGGCTTATCCCCGAACCAAGGGAGCACCCAATGACACGCCGCGAAGACATCGAATGCTGGCTCACCGATATGGATGGCGTGCTCGTGCATGAAAACAGCCCGTTGCCGGGCGCGGCGCAGCTGCTGCAGCAGTGGAGCGACGCCGGCACGCCGTTCCTGGTGCTCACGAACAACTCGATCTTCACCCCCCGGGACCTCAGTGCCCGCCTGCGCGCCTCGGGCCTGAACGTGCCCGAAGACCGCATCTGGACCTCCGCGCTGGCGACGGCAGACTTCCTCCGCTCCCAGGCGCCCGGCGGCACCGCCTTCGTGATCGGCGAGGTCGGACTCACGACCGCCCTGCACGAGGCGGGTTTCATCATGACCGAGACGAACCCGGACTACGTGGTGGTCGGCGAAACCCGCAACTACTCGTTCGAGGCCATCACCAAGGCCATCCGTCTGCTCTTGAACGGTGCCCGCTTCATTTCGACGAACCCGGATGCGACCGGCCCCAGTGCGGACGGCCCCCTGCCCGCCACGGGTGCAATCTCGGCCCTGATCACCAAGGCCACCGGCATGGAGCCCTATGTGGTGGGCAAGCCGAACCCGATGATGTTCCGCTCAGCGATGAACAAGATCGGCGCGCACTCGGAGAACACGGCCATGATCGGTGATCGGATGGACACCGACATCATCGCCGGGATCGAGGCCGGGCTGCACACCATTCTCGTGATGAGCGGCATCAGTGACGACGCTGAGGTGCACCGCTACCCGTTCCGCCCGGACGAGATCCTCTCCGGCGTGCACGAGCTGGTCTCCAAGGAGCCCGTGGAGTCCGACGCGATCTAGGTTCCGCCGCTCCCATCGCAGCCGCGCTCTGCCGCACCCGTCGCCCCAGCACTTCTACCGCCGCGCCCGCCGCTCCTGCTCCCGCTCCCGCTCCCACTCCCCCTACCGCCAGGCCCTGACGAATTCGACGGAGATTTTGCGCCACCACCCCGTTTTCGACCCAGAACTGACCATTTTCGGCAAAATCTCCGTCGAATTCGTTCGAACATCGGGCATGGGCGGCGACGGCGGATCCCGGTTGCACGGCTGGGGTTCCGCTGCGCTACAAGACAGCCAGACAGCCAGGCGGCAGACGTCGGTGCCGGATGCTCCGGAACGCTTATGCGGCGGGTACCGGTCCGGGGCCCGCGATGCTCGCGTTCATCGGCTCGCCGGAGGCCCGGCTCACGAAGCAGTAGTAGGAGCGGCCGCCATCGGACCACTGTTCCTCGGTGATCGGGTAACTACCCTGCACCTGCACGTCGCCGTAGGCCGAGGCCGCGGCCAGGTCGATGACGCCGGTCGCGCTGCAGAGCAGGTTGATCTGCCCGGCCAGCT
Source organism: Cryobacterium sp. Hz7 (assembly GCF_004402815.1). Classification (NCBI taxonomy): domain Bacteria; kingdom Bacillati; phylum Actinomycetota; class Actinomycetes; order Micrococcales; family Microbacteriaceae; genus Cryobacterium; species Cryobacterium sp. Hz7. The sequence continues at coordinate 19,941 of NZ_SOFB01000046.1, read as the reverse complement.
CGGCCTCGCCAGGGAAGGCTGTGGCGGCATCCCCGGCGAACACTCCGCGGTACACGAGTTGAGCCGCATGCGGGGTGGCACAGTCGGCGACCGTGAATTCCTCTTCCCAGGGTGTCACGTACGGCTGCAGGCATTCGCCGCCGAACAGGGTGTCCCACTGGTGCACGCCGACCGGCTGCGGGCCGGTGGCCTCGGGCGGCGCCGACGGCGCCACACTCGGGGTGGCGCTCGGGGCAGGTGTAGCGCTGGACGTGAACACCGCAACGGGGGCAGCGTCGCCGCCGACCAGGCTCTGCCCGAGGAAGAACAGTGCCGCCAGCGCGAGCACGACCACCAGGCCGCCGACGCTCCAGATCAGAAGCCGGGGCCTGCCGGGGCGGCTGCCTCCGGGCGGGCGACCGGCCGAGGCCAGCCGCGCGGCATCGGCAACGGCGCCGGACGGCGCCGCGTCCACTGCGGAACGCCGGCCGTTCGCTGCGACCGGAGTGGCCACGCCCGACGAGGAGTTCGTACCCGACGCGGGGCGCGGGGATGCCGCACCGAACATATTGGTCGTACCCGACGCGGGCCGCGGAGTTGTGGCAGCAGCAGCACTCGCACCGGCGTGGATACCGGCCCCAGCCCCGGCTGGTGCAGGTTCGGGGGAAGCAGTGACGGCGGACGCGGGCGCGGCGGACGCGGACGTGGTGGACAGGTGGGCCGGCGTTGCGGCCAGTGAAGGTGGAGTCGGGGCGGCGGCGGGCGCGGAGCGGGCCGCGGCCGAGGCCTGCGCCGCCGTCTCGGCCAGCCGTGTACCTGCACGGGCATCCGGTGCGGTGAAGGCTGCCTCCGGCGCCGGGATGGCTGCCGCGGCTAACGGGGCACCTGGGGCGGCAACAACGGCCGCGGCTCCCGCCACAACTCGGGCCCCGGCTCCAGCGATCCCGGCGGCGTCGCGGGCCTGGCCCGCGAGGGGGACCGGAGTCGACAGTGACGCGGCCAGTCGTGCGCGCAGACGGCCGCGGGCGGAGACCGGAGCCGGCAGCGCGGCCGGCTCGGGGTCGGGAGCAGGCGGCGTGCGCCCGGCCAGCAGATCGGCGGCCGCGACCTCCTCAGCGGTCAGCTCGAGCGACGACTGCGTGAAGGTGGTCCACCACGGCGCCGGTGCGAGATCGGCTTTCTCCGAACGGATGCTGCCGCTCCGGTCAGACTCGTCCGGCCCGTTCCCGCCGAGCATCGGCAGAGGCGCGGGAGCCTCGACAGGTGGAAGAGGGGCCGGTGCCGACGCGTCGGGCGCCCACGGGGCGGGCCCCGAAGCTGAGGCCGAGCGTGTTTCGGCCGGCGTCAGTTCCGAAGCCGAGTCATCCGTGAGCGCGGCGGACGAAGCCGCCGACCTGACAGCGGCCGAGGGCGCGAACGCGGCCGGCTGGAGCTCGGAAAACGCGGCCGCAGACGAGGACGCGGCCGCAGCCGCCGCGACGGCAGCCGACTCAGCAGAGGAAGCAGCCCCGGAAGCAGCCCCATCGACTGCAGAAGCAGCACGCGCCGGGTTTGCGGGCGTCAGGACGAACAGGGCCGCGGTCGTGATCGGCACGGATCCGGTCACATTCGCTGGCCCCGCAGCCGAAGGCGTCGCTCCAGCCGAAGGCGTCGCTCCAGCCGAAGGCGTCGCTCCAGCCGAAGGCGTCGCTCCCGACGAAGGCACAGGAGCGGCAGGAGGCGCCGGAGCGGGACCAGCAGCGCCAGCCGCAGCAGCGGCGGCCCGAGCCGCGGCACCCTTGGCGAGTCGAGGGTCAGGCTGGGAGGTCGGCTTGAGCCCCCAGAGGAAGACGCCGGTATGGGTCGTCGGCTCGGCGGGTGCCGGTGGAACAATGCGGGAGGTTCTCGGCCACCGCGGCGACTGGCGGGGCGAATATTCGTCCGGCAGGGCCGGGCGCGCGCCGTCACCGAGCTGAGATGCCAGCCACTTCATTCCGTCCTCGCCGGGCACCTCATTTGTGGGCACTAGTTCAGCCCCAGGTCCTCAAGGCCGATCGCGGCGTAATAGGGGTAGCCCGCGGCTTCGATCACTTCGCGCGCGCCCGTGTTCCGGTCGACCACGACGGCGACGGCGGCGATGATCGCACCGACCTTGAGGAGCGCGTCGATCGCCGCCAGGGGCGAACCGCCCGTGGTGGACGTGTCTTCGAGCACGACGACGCGCTTGCCGGCGAGATCGGGTCCTTCGACCTGCTTGCCCCGGCCGTGGTCCTTGGGCTCCTTGCGCACGACGAAGGCGTCGTACGCGGCTCCGCGTGCCACGCCCTGGTGCAGGATGGCCGCCGCCACCGGGTCGGCACCCATGGTCATGCCGCCGACCGCGGTGACATCCGGAATGTGCGCGATCAGGTCGAGCATGACCTGGCCGATCAGTGGGGCGACGCGATGGTCGAGGCTGACCTTGCGCAGGTCGACGTAATACGTCGCCTTCTTGCCGCTGGTCAAGGTGAAATCCCCGCGGAAAACGGCCTCGGCCGAGATGTGGGCGATGAGCTGCTGGCGTGTGTCCGTCACAGGACCAACTTTAGGCCATCGCCCGGTCGGTGAACCTGAAGCAGGCGTTGCTCTAGAAGATACGAACGAGCTTGCGCTCGGGAACGCGGCGGAATCCGTCCTTGTGCACGTCGACGACGACGGCAACGACGGAGGAGATGACGATGAGAACGAGAACGGCGAGAAGAACAAACACGGTCGTACCTTTCGGGAAATGGGGTTGAGTATCGGGGAGACGGAGGCACCATTGCTCGAGTTCGACGTATTTAGTTCATCATCTTTGACTTTGCAGCACAATCACATAGTTCTGCACGGAGTGTGTAGCGTTACTACATGGATGTCCAACGACTCGAACTTCTCCGCGAACTGGCCGAGCGCCACAGCATCACTGAGGTTGCCCGCGCCACGCACCGCACGCCATCCGCTGTCTCGCAGCAGCTGAAAGTGCTCGAACGCGAGGCCGGCCTTCCGCTCACCGAGCGCAGCGGTCGCGGCCTCATTCTGACGGATGCCGGCCGCGCTCTGGCCCGCAGCGCGACGGATGTCGCGGTCGCCCTCGCCCGCGCCCGGGCGGTCTGGGACGAGTTCCGCAACGACGCCACGGGCGAGGTGAGCCTGGTCACCTTTCCGACCGCGGGCGAGATGCTGCTGCCGGGAGCGGTGAGAAGCATCGCCGCCGTGCCCGGACTCATCGTCAACTGCACCGACAAGGACCCGGAACTGAGCGACTTCCCCGCGCTCACGGCGGAGTACGACATCGTGCTCGCCTACAGCCTGCGCGGCCAGCTTCCATGGGGCGGGCGCGGACTGACGGTGGTACCGCTGATGACAGAGCCACTCGACGTCGGGCTGCCGGCCGACCACCGGCTGGCCTCCCGGTCGTGGATCACCCCGGCGGACGTGATCGGCGAGACCTGGATCGGCGCGCCGACCGGCTACCCGTTCGAGCGCATCCTGCACCAGATCGAGCAGAAGGCAGGCAGTCAGATCACCGTCGCCCAGCAGTTCGCCGACCTGCGGGTGATCGAAGCGTTCGTCGTGGCAGGCCTCGGCATCGCTCTGGTCCCCCGGTACACCTGGGGCGGCGACCAGCCGGGCCGCCTCGTGCTCAAGCCGCTCCGCGGGGTGGACGCCGAACGGCAAATCGTGGCGCTGATGCGCCCCGATCGGGCCGAGCGCCTCGCCGTGCGCACCGTTCTGGAGGTGCTCCGCACCGAGGCCGCCCGCGTGCAGGCCAAGCACGCCCTCATCCCCTAGGCGTTCTGTGGGAAGCCCAGGTTGATACCGCCGTGGCTCGGGTCCAGCCACCGGCTCGTGATGGCCTTCTCTCGGGTGTAGAAGGCGATCCCGGCCGGGCCGTAGGCCTTGGCGTCGCCGAACAGGGAGTCCTTCCAACCGCCGAACGAGTGGTAGGCCACGGGCACCGGAATCGGCACGTTGATGCCGACCATACCGACCTGCACCTCGTTCTGGAACCGCCTGGCCGCACCGCCGTCGTTGGTGAAGATGGCCGTGCCGTTGCCGTAGCGGCTGCGGTTGATCAGGTCGAGTCCCTCGGCGTAGCTGGCGACCCGCACGATGGAGAGCACCGGGCCGAAGATCTCGTCGAGGTAGACGTCCGAGTCCGTGCTGACCTTGTCGAAGAGGGTCGGGCCGAGCCAGAATCCGCTCGCGTCACCGTCCACCTCGATACCGCGGCCGTCCACGACGACCTCGGCTCCGTCGGTCTGGGCGAGGTCGATGTAGGACGCCACCTTGTCGCGGTGTACCTTCGTGATCAGAGGTCCCATGTCGCATCCGCGCATGCCGTCGCCCACCTTGAGGCTCTTCAGCCGCGCGGTGATCTTCGCGACCAGGTCGTCAGCGACCGGTTCCACGGCCACCACCACGCTGATCGCCATGCAGCGCTCACCGGCCGAGCCGAAGCCGGCGTTGACCGCGGCATCCGCGGCCAGGTCCAGGTCTGCGTCCGGCAGCACGAGCATGTGGTTCTTCGCGCCGCCGAGGGCCTGCACGCGCTTGCCGTGGTGGGCGGCCGTCTCGTAGATGTACTGCGCGATCGGCGTGGAGCCGACGAACGAGATCGCCTGCACGTCGGGGTGCACGAGCAGGGCGTCGACGGCTTCCTTGTCGCCGTGCAGGACGTTGAGCACACCGGCGGGCAGGCCGGCCTCGGTCATCAGGGCAGCCATCCAGTTCGACGCGGACGGGTCTTTCTCGCTCGGTTTGAGCACGACCGTGTTGCCGGCCGCGATGGCGATCGGGAAGAACCAGAGGGGCACCATAGCTGGGAAGTTGAACGGGCTGATGATGCCCACCACGCCGAGCGGCTGGCGCAGCGTGTAGACGTCGACGCCCGTGGACACGTTCTCGGAGTACTCGCCCTTGCTCAGGTGCGGCATGCCGAGCGCGAACTCGACGACCTCGAGGCCGCGCGCGATCTCGCCGAGCGCATCCGAGGTCACCTTGCCGTGTTCGGCGGTGAGGATGTCGGCCAGCTCGCCTTTGCGCGCGTTCAGCAGTTCGCGGAAGTTGAACATCACGCCCTGGCGCTTGGCTTGGGATGTGTCGCGCCAGAGCGGATAGGCAGCGTGGGCGGAGGCGACGGCGGTGTCGACGTCGGTGGCACTGGCCAGGATTACGTTCTTCGCGACGGCGCCGAGGGCGGGGTTGAAGACGGGCGCGGTGCGGGTCGAGGCTCCCCGGAGGGGAGCCCCGTCGACCCAGTGGGTGATGAGGGGCAGTTCGGTCATGGGCGTTCGTCTCTCTTCATTCTCTTCATCGAGTCGGGGTGAGGGTGCGCGGGGCGTCAGACAAGCCGGTCGAGGCTGAGGACCTCGTCGTAGATAGTGAGCGCCTCGGCGACCTCGGCGTCCGTGACGACGCAGGGCGGCACCACGTGGATGCGGTTCTCGGCCAGGAACGGCAGCAGGTTGCGGGCCAGCAGCTCCGATTTGATCCGGCCCATCACGGCGCCGCTGAGCGGCTGGCGGGTCTCCCGGTCGGAGACGAGTTCCATCGCCCAGAACACGCCGACCCCGCGCACCTCTCCGATGATCGGGTGCTTAGCCTGCAGCTCGGCGAGCCCGGGGGCGAGCACGTCGCGCCCGATCCGGGCGGCGTTCTCCACGATGCCCTCGTTCTTCATGGCGTCCAGGGCCGCCACGATCGACGCCATCGCCAGCGGATGTCCGCTGTAGGTGAGGCCACCGGGATAGACCGTGGTGTCGAAGTCGTGGGCGATGGGGTCGGAGATGATCACACCGCCGGTGGGCACATAACCGGAGTTGACGCCCTTCGCGAAAGTGATCAGGTCCGGCACCACGTCGAAGCCGTCGAACGCGAACCAGTTGCCGGTGCGGCCGAAGCCGGCCATCACCTCGTCGAGGATCAGCATGATGCCGTACCGGTCGCAGAGGGCCCGCACGCCGGCGAGGTAGCCGGGCGGCGGCACGAGCACGCCGGCGGTGCCGGGGATGGATTCCAGCAGCACGGCCGCGATGCCCGCGGGTCCCTCACTCTGGATCACGTGCTCGAGGTGGCGCAGGGCCCGCTCCGACTCCTGCTCGGGGCTGGTCGCCCAGAACTCGCTGCGGTAGAGGTAGGGGCCGAAGAAGTGCGCGTGCCCGCGGGCGAACTCATTCGGGATGCGGCGCCAGTCGCCGGTCGCGACGATGGCCGCGCCCGTGTTGCCGTGGTACGAGCGGTAGGTAGAGAGCACCTTGTCGCGGCCCGTGTGCAGGCGCGCCATGCGGATCGCGTTCTCTATCGCATCCGCCCCGCCGTTGGTGAAGAAGACCTTGTTGAAGCCCTCAGGCGCCCGTTCGACGATGCGCTGGGCGGCCTCGCCGCGGGTCAGGGTCGCCGTGGAGGGCGCCACCGTGGCGAGCCGACCGGCCTGCTCGATGATGGCCGCGGTGACGGCCGGATGCTGGTGGCCGATGTTCACGTTGACGAGCTGGCTGGAGAAGTCCAGATAGCTGCGCCCGTCATAATCCCAGACCCGGGAGCCCTGCCCGCCGGCGATCACCAGCGGCTTGAGGGCACCCTGGGCCGACCAGGAGTGGAAGACGTGCGCCCGGTCAAGGTCGTAGGCGAGCTCGTTGCGGCTGGCCGTGGCGCTTGGGGAAGTGATGTCATTCACAGATATCGGGTTCTTTCTCTCTGCGTTGAGATGGTGAGGCCGTGGATCGCCCTCCCTCAGTGTGACCTCGATCGGCTTGAAGTCTGCACCATTCACCTGAATCGGGTCATTTCTTTGCCACGATGGGCTCGGTCATCGCCGGGATCACGGTCTCCCCGTAGACGCGCATCGTCTCTTCCTTGTTGTCGTGCTGCAGGTAGCCGGCGAACTGGTCGACGCCGATGGCGCGCAGGGCCTCGAGCTTTTCGATGTGGTCCTTCGCGGTGCCGAGCAGACAGAACCGGTCGACGATCTCGTCGGGCACGAACTCGGCGTGCGCGTTTCCGGCACGGCCGTGCTCGTTGTAGTCGTAATCCTGCCGGCCAATGATGTAGTCGGTGAGGGCCTTCGGCACATGAGATTCGGTGCCGTACTTGGCGACGATGTCGGCCACGTGATTGCCGACCATGCCGCCGAACCAGCGGCACTGGTTGCGCATGTGGCCCCAATTGTCGCCGATGTACATGGGCGCGGCCACGCAGAACTTGACCGCCATCGGGTCGCGGCCGGATTTCGCCGCGGCCTCCCGCACGGTCTTGATCATCCACTCGGCCACGTCGAGGTCGGCCATCTGCAGGATGAAACCGTCGCCGACCTCGCCCGCGAGCTTGAGCGCGAGGGGCCCGTAGGCCGCCACCCACACGTCAAGGGTGGAGCCGCGGCTCCACGGAAACTGCAGGGTCGCGCCGTTGTATTCGACCGACCGGGAGTTCGCGAGTTCCCGGATCACGTGCACCGACTCGCGCAGCGTCTTCAGGGTGGTGGGAGTTCCGTTGATGACCCGCACCGCCGAATCCCCGCGGCCGATGCCGCAGATGGTGCGGTTGCCGTACATCTCGTTCAGCGTCGCGTAGGTGGAGGCCGTGACCGTCCAGTCGCGGGTGCCCGGGTTGGTGACCATGGGTCCGACGATGATCCTGTCCGTCTCCGCGAGGATGCGGCTGTAGATGACGTAGGGCTCCTGCCAGAGCAGATGCGAGTCGAACGTCCAGACGTGGCTGAAGCCGTGCGCCTCGGCCAGTTTGGCCAATTGCACGGTACGGGCGGATGGGGGGTTGGTCTGCAGCACTGCTCCGAAGTCCATCTGGGGTCCCGTCTAGATCAGGTACTGGCTCAGGCCGCGCTTGACGAACCGGCCGTCACCCTTGGAGCCGAGATAGGAGCTGTCGTCGATGATGACCTTGCCGCGGGACAGAACGGTGTCGACGTGACCGTCGATCTCGTAGCCTTCCCAGGCGGAGTGGTCCATGTTCATGTGGTGGGTCTTGCCATTCCCGTTGACGGGCAGGCCGATCGAGGTGTGGCCGTTCGGGTCGTAGATCACGATGTCGCCGTCGGCGCCCGGCTGGATGACCCCCTTTTTGCCGTACAGCCCGAACATCCGTGCCGGGGTTGTCGCGGTGATCTCCACCCAGCGTTCGAGCGAGATGCGGCCGTTGACGACGCCCTGGTAGAGCAGGTCCAGGCGGTGCTCGACCGAGCCGATGCCGTTCGGGATCTTCGAGAAGTCGCCGAGGCCCAGCTCTTTCTGCCCCTTCATGCAGAACGGGCAGTGGTCGGTGGAGACCATCTGGATGTCGTTGGTGCGTAGGCTCTGCCACAGGTGGTCCTGGTGGCCCTCGGCCTTCGAGCGCAGCGGCGTAGAACAGACCCACTTCGCGCCCTCGAACCCCGGTGCCCCGAGATTCTCCTCGAGCGACAGGTAGAGGTATTGCGGGCAGGTCTCACCGAACACGTTCTGGCCGTGGTCCCGGGCGGCGGCGATCTGCTCCACGGCCTGCTTGGCGCTCACGTGCACCACGTAGAGCGGCGCCCCGGTGAGGTTCGCGAGCATGATCGCTCGGTGCGTGGCCTCCTCCTCCAGCTGCCAGGCGCGCGCGACACCGTGGTAGTAGGGGTCGGTCTTGCCCTCTGCGAGCAGCTGCGTGACGAGCACGTCGATGGCCGGGCCGTTCTCGGCGTGCATCATGGTCATCAGCCCGGTCTCGGCGGACTTCTGCATGGCGCGCAGCACCTGCGCGTCATCCGAGTAGAAGACGCCGGGATAGGCCATGAACAGTTTGAAGCTGGAGATGCCCTCGTCCAGCAGCCCGTCCATCGCCTGCAGCGAGTCCTCGTTGAGGTCGCCGATGATCTGGTGGAACCCGTAGTCGATGGCGCAGTTTCCGGCCGCCTTCTCGTGCCAGGCCGCCAAACCGTCGAAGACCCGCTGGCCGTAGCTCTGCACTGCGAAGTCGACGATGGTGGTGGTGCCGCCCCAGGCCGCGGCCCGGGTGCCGGTCTCGAAGGTGTCGCTGGCCGCGGTGCCGCCGAACGGCAACTGCATATGCGTGTGCGCGTCGACGCCGCCGGGGATCACGTACTTGCCGGTGGCGTCGATCACACGGTCGACGGATGCGGCGAGGTCATTCCCGAGGAGAGCCGAGCCAGGTGCCAGCACGGCGACGATGATCTCGCCGTCGATGAGGACATCCGCCTGCACCCGGCCGGTCGCGCTGACCACGGTGCCGTTCTGGATCAGGGTCGTCACGATGCGCCCCTGGCTACGGCCGGGCGATCGGGCCGTAGGAGTCGGGACGGCGGTCCCGGTAGAACTGCCACGAGTTGCGCACCTCTCGGATGACGCCCAGGTCGAGGTCGCGGATGACGACCTCCTCGGTGTCGGTGGAGGCCACCTCGCCGACGTAGTTGCCGCGCGGGTCGACGAAGTAGGAGCTGCCGTAGAAGGTGACGGCGTCGGCGCCGAACTCCTCGGTCTCGGTGCCGATGCGGTTGTTGGCGCCGATGTAGTACTGGTTGGCGACGGCGGCGGCCGGCTGCTCGAGCTCCCAGAGCCGGTTCGAGAGGCCGGGCTTGGTGGCTGAGGGGTTGAAGACAATCTCGGCGCCGTTCAGGCCGAGCACGCGCCAGCCCTCCGGGAAGTGCCGGTCGTAGCAGATGTAGACCCCGATCTTGCCGACCATGGTGTCGAAGACGGGGTAGTCGGCGTTTCCGGGGCGGAAGTAGAACTTCTCCCAGAACTGGGGCAGGTGGGGGATGTGGTGCTTGCGGTACTTGCCGAGGTAGGTGCCGTCGGCGTCGATCACGGCGGCCGTGTTGTAGAGCACGCCGGGCTGCTCCTCCTCGTAGACGGGGAGCACGATCACCATCGTGTGCTCGGCGGCGAGCTTCTGGAACCGCTCCACGAGTGGTCCCGGCACGCTCTGCGCGTAGTCGTAGTACGTGGAGTCCTGCACAATGCCGAAGTAGGGGCCGTGGAACAGCTCCTGGAAGCAGATCACCTGCACTCCCGCTTCGGCGGCGGTGCGCACGAATCCCTCGTGCTTCTGGATCATCGACTCCTGGTCGCCCGTCCACTCGGTCTGGGTGATTGCGGCCCGAACTACAGTCATCTTGTCTCCACATTCGCCAGTGACGGAACACCGTTGAGCCGAACGACAGCGTCCGGGCTTATTAGTCTTCGACGCAAACATTTGGTGCTGCTTTTCTGTGTGACTAACGCGTATATCATCCTGTCGAGCGAATCTGCCGGTGGCAAGGGTTCATGCAAACCGTTATCGTCGCGGTCGGGCACGGGGTCACTGGCCGACCGAATATCACTCGATCGCGCCTACAATGGGGGTAATGCCTCGTCTGCTGCTGGAGTTCTTAGACAACATCGACACAAAAAACGGGGATGTCTCAGATTCACCCCGAGAGGTTCACCCTCGGGGCCGCTCATCCGCCGCGACGACGCCGGAAATCCTCGGTGCGCGCCGCGCTGCTGGCGCCGTGCGTATCGGATCAGTAAAACTCCTGTCCTGCCTTGACATGACGTCATCGACTCGCCGGCAGGTTGCGAATAATCGAGATTGGAATCAATACCATGGCACGCACAGAAAACGGAAAAGTCGCACTCGTTACCGGTGGTGGACAGGGGATTGGTCAGGCCATTGCTGAGCGACTCCACGCTGACGGCTTCAAGGTCGCCATCGCCGACCTGAACCGTGCGACCGCAGGCGCAGTTGCCGAATCCCTGGGAGGCAAGGAGGGCGGAGCACTCGCACTGCACGTCGATGTCTCCGACCGAGACAGCGTGTTCGCCGCGGTCGAGCAGGCTGTCACGGAGCTCGGGGGCTTCGACGTCATCGTCAACAACGCCGGCATCGCCCCCACGTCTCCAATCGATGACATCACCCAGGAAAGCATCGCAAAAATATTCTCCATCAACTTCAACGGCGTGGTGTGGGGCATTCAGGCAGCCACCAAGGCGTTCAAAGAGCTCGGCCACGGTGGAAAGATCATCAGTGCTGCGTCCCAGGCCGGTCACGTCGGGAACCCCGGCATCGCGTTGTACTCGGCCACCAAGTTCGCCATTCGTGGCTTGTCCCAGACAGCCGCCAAGGACCTGGCCCAATTCGGCATCACGGTCAACACCTTCGCCCCCGGCATCGTGAAGACGCCCCTCATGGAGGAGCTCGCGAAAAAGGTGGCAGCCGACGCGGGCCAGTCGGAAGAGTGGGGCTGGGATCAGTTTACGAACGGCATCGCCCTCGCCCGCCTGTCCGAAGCGTCCGAGGTCGCGGGGGTCGTTTCGTTCCTGGCTGGCCCCGACTCCGGCTACATCACCGGACAGTCGATTCTGGTCGACGGCGGAATGGTCTTCAACTGAGCAGAGGACGAAACTGACTCTCACCGGCCCGGCGACTGGCCGCACTGAGTATCCCGGGCGCGCCGGACATCCGTCCCCCATCGCCCCGCTCGCCCGGGATGGGCCGCGCCGAAGTTCTGGCCTAGGCTGAACGAAGACCGCCGGTTGGCTCTGACCGGTTGAGCCGGCCCCGACTTGGGCGGCAGGTCGCCGACACGTGCTCGGTCGCACCCTTCCTGCCCCGCAGTTCTCCCTGTGCTCGCCAGAGCGGGTGAATCGTCGCCATGGCGCGCTCATACCGACGATCCACCAGCTCTCGTGGCCCTGAACCGGATCGGTAACATGTCCCAATTACGTTCGTTGCGTGGTCCCCTGCTGGTGGTCGTAGCGGCGGCTGCCCTGCTATCGAGCGGATGCGCTGCGGCGAGTCCCGTCGCCGCGCCCAGTGCCGCGCCGGGCGCGAGCGCCGGCACGGGTGGAGGCTACCCGATGACGATCGACAACTGCGGCACCGACGTGATCGTGGAGGCTGCGCCCGAACGGATCGTGACGATCAAGTCGTCGACGACCGAGCTGCTGCTCGCACTGGACCTCTCCGATCGCATCGTGGGCTCGGCGTTCCTCGACGGCCCGCTGCCGGCATCCCTCGAGAAGGCCGGCGCAGGCCTGTTCGTGGTCAGCGACTTCGTGCCCGGCCAGGAGGCCGTGCTCGGACTCACGCCCGACTTCGTCTACGGCGGCTGGGAGTCCAACTTCTCGGCCGAGGGCGTGGGCGAACGCCAGAGCCTCACCGACCTCGGCATCGGCAGCTACGTTTCCCCCGCCGCCTGCAAGGGCGAGGGCTACATGCCTGACCCGCTCACTTTCGACTCCGTGTTCGCCGAGATCACCGAGGCCGGCGCGATCTTCGGCGCCGAAGAGGCCGCGGCCGACCTGGTCGCCGATCAGCAGAAGACCCTCGCGGCCCTTGACCCCGCCGCCGCGGACACCACCGCGCTCTGGTATTCCAGCGGCACCGACACTCCCTACGTGGGCGCCGGCATCGGCTCGCCCAACATGATCATGGCGGCCGCGGGCCTGACCAACGTGTTCGCCGACGTGCAGGACACCTGGACCTCGGTGGGCTGGGAGTCGGTCATCGAGGCGAACCCGAGCGTGATCGTGCTCGTCGACGCCACGTGGAACACCGCGGAGTCGAAGATCGCGAACCTCGAGACGAACCCGGCCACGCAGCAACTCGACGCCGTGAAGAACCAGCGCTACATCGTGCTGCCGTTCGCGGCCACCGAGGCCGGCATCCGCAACGTCGAAGCCGCCGCGTCAACCATCGAACAGCTCGACGCGCTCGGGTCCACGACGGCCGGCTAGCGACCGGCGCCAGAGCACGACGCACGACGCAGGACACGCCAGGACAGCACCAACGGGACAGACACGACGGAACAGGCGAGGCAGGTGGATCGGGTGGATCGGGTGGAGCTGCAGCAGCCGGAACGCGCGGCGGCCCAGAGCCGTCGCGTGGCCGGGCGCGCGGGCTACCTGGGCTGGCTCGCCCTGTCGGTCCTGGCCCTCGTGCTCACGGCGGGGCTGGCCGTGACCATCGGTCCGGCCGACGTGAGCCTGACGGATGTCGCCGCGAGCCTCGCCGGGCACCTCGGCCTGCCGGGCGCCGCCGGGGTGGCCCCGCTGACCGACTCGATCGTGTGGCAGCTGCGCCTGCCGCGCGTTCTGACCGCGGCCGCTGTCGGCGCGGGGCTCGCGCTCTGCGGCGCGGTGATGCAGTCGGTGACCCGCAACCCGCTGGCGGACCCCTACCTGCTCGGGCTGTCGAGCGGGGCCTCTCTCGGCGCGGTCTGTGTGATCGTTCTCGGCGTCGCGGTGGCGCTGCCGGCCGCGGCGTTCCTCGGCGCGCTGGCAGCCCTCGTCGCCACGCTGAGCATCGCGCGGGTCGCCAACACGATCACGCCCGGGCGCGCGGTGCTCTCGGGCCTGGCCATCGCTCAACTGGGTGCGGCCGGCACGTCCTTCATCATCTTCTGGGCAGCCAAGGGCGACTCCTACCGGGAGATCCTCAACTGGCTGCTGGGCTCGCTGGCCGGCAGCTCGTGGTCGAGCGTCGTCATCTCGGGCACTGCCCTCGTGGTGGTCGGCGCCGGGATCGTGCTCTCGGCCACCCGTCTGGACGCGTTCACCTTCGGGGACACCGCCGCGGCATCCCTCGGCATCAACGTCAACGGCACCCGGTGGATACTGCTCGGCGCGGTGGCGCTACTGACCGGCGCCATGGTGGCCGTGAGCGGGGCCATCGGCTTCGTCGGCCTGATCCTGCCGCACCTGGTGCGCGGCCTGAGCGGGCCCGGCCACCGCCGCCTGCTGCCGCTGACCGTGGTGCTCGGCGCCCTGTTCCTGATCGTGGCCGACACGGTCGCCCGCACGGTGTTCGACCCCCGCGAGCTGCCCGTGGGCATCATCACCGCGCTGATCGGCGTGCCCGTCTTCATCGTGCTGATCAAGAGCAGAAAGGCCGCCGCATGGTCGTGATCCTCGACCGGGTGTCGTTCCAGGTCGACGGCACCCCGATTCTGACCGATGTGTCGGCGGTCGTGCCCACGGGCGCAGTGACCGGCCTGCTCGGACCCAACGGGGCCGGCAAGTCCACCCTGTTGCGCCTGATCGCGGGGCTGGAGGCACCGGATGCCGGCGGCGTCGAACTCGACGGAGCGCGATCCGGCAGAGGGTCCGGTCTGTCGCGGCGCGAGACCGCCCGGCGGGTGGCGCTGCTCGAACAGAACGCCGCGCCCAGCGTCGACCTCACGGTGCGCGAGGTCGTGCTCCTCGGCCGGATCCCGCACCGCAGCCGGGTGCTCGGCAGCTTCGGCGGCGACGACGACCACCGGGTGGCCGAGGAATCGCTGGCCGTGGTCGGCGGCAGCGACCTCGCGGACCGGGCGTGGCATACGCTCAGCGGCGGCGAGCAGCAGCGCGCGCAGATCGCCCGAGCGTTGGCGCAGCGGCCGAGTCTGCTGCTGCTGGACGAGCCGAACAACCACCTCGATGTGAGCGCCCAGATCGGGCTGCTCGGGCAGGTGCGCGGGCTCTGCGCGGGCGCGGCCGGCACGGGCCTGACCGCGATCATGGCCCTGCACGATCTGAATCTGGCCGCCGCGTTCTGCGACCAGATCCTGCTGCTGCACCACGGGCGACTGGTCGCGGCCGGCACCCCCGAGGCGGTGCTGCGGCCGGCGACCATTGCGGAGGTCTACGGCGTGGACTGCGACGTGATCCCACATCCGCGCGGCGGGCATCCGGTGATCGTGTTCGCTCCATCCACGACGATTCCGGCCTTCCCGCCTCCCCGTGAACCCGAGGTCACCCAGCACGGAAGAGCGCACAGATGACGACCATCACCGTTCTGGCCGGCGGCATCGGCGGCGCCCGGTTCACCCGCGGGCTGCTGAAGCACCTGGCGGAAACCGAGCCGGAGGCGACGGTGACGGTGATCGTGAACACGGGCGATGACATGTGGCTGGACGGGCTGCGCATCTGCCCGGACCTCGACACCGTGATGTACACCCTCGGCGGAGGCATCAACGAGGAGCAGGGTTGGGGGCGGCCCGAGGAGTCCCGCCGCGCCTCCGCTGAGATCGCCGCCTACGGGCGCGGCTGGTCCTGGTTCACGCTCGGCGACCTGGATCTGGCCACCCACATCGTGCGCAGCGACCTGCTCCGGAACGGCTCCACGTTGAGCGAGGCCACCGAGTTCCTCTGCCGCCGCTGGCAGCCCGGGGCGCGCCTGCTGCCGATGAGCGACATCCCCGTCGAGACACATGCCCGACTGGCTATGGATGCCGATGAGCACCGGGCCGGCGAGCTGATCCACTTCGAGGAGTGGTGGGTGCGCTACCGCGCCGGCGTTCCGGCGACCGAGTTCGTGCAGGTCGGACTTGAGTCCGCAGTCCCCGCGCCGGGCGTCGTCGACGCCATCATGACGGCCGACCTGGTGATCCTGCCGCCGTCGAACCCGGTCGTTTCGGTCGGCACGATCCTCGCCGTACCGGGCATCCGGGACGCCCTGCGTTCCAGCACCGCCGCGGTGGTCGGCGTCTCGCCGATCATCGCGGGCGCGGCCGTGCGCGGCATGGCCGACGCCTGCCTGCACACCATCGGCGTCGAGACTACGGCCGAGGCCGTGGGCCTGCACTACGGCTCCCGCGCCGCGGGCGGCGTGCTCGACGGGTGGCTGGTGGACGAGACGGATGCCGGCGCGCTGCCGGCGCTGGCGGCCGCCGGCATCCATTCGGTCGCCGTGCCGCTCTGGATGCGGGATGCCGCGACAACCATGCGGCTCGCGGCGGATGCGCTCGCCTTCGCTCGCGGCACCCACTCCGTCGTCTGAGCGGCAGTAGCACAGCCGCGGCAGCTCCATCCATGGCGGCAACAGTTTCGACTCCCTGCCGCATTGGGCGTGCACGTAACCTCGGAGATTTTTGCGACGCGCCGATCAGCGCGCGGCGGCCGACCCCGGGGCCTCGACGACCAGGAGGGTGTGCGGCCCGACGCCGAGACGCTGCGCCACCGCAAGGTCGGCGGCGGTATCGACGTCGTGACGGATCGAAACGGATGCCGCCATTACGAGCGGCACATGGCCGGCGGCCTCATGGGCGGCCCGAGACCCAACCCCGAACCGAGGCTCGATCGCGACTCCGGCGAGCGCGAGCAGAGCCGTGGTGCCGGTTCCGGCCGCGTCGGGCACCAAACTGCGATCGTGCGCGGCGGCGAGGTGCAGAGTGCGCTCGACATCCGCGGGCGTCAGCGCCGGCAGATCGCCGGTCAGCACGGCCAGGTTCGCCTCCGGAAATGCCCCGCGGGCAACCACCAGTCCCTGCCGGATTGCCGCGTTCAACGGGTCTGCGGGCAGGATCGATTCGCGCACCGGGGCCTCGCGCACGATGTCGACCCCGAGCTCGGCCAGCCGACCCGAAAGTTCACCGTCGCCCGTGACGACCAGCACCCGGTCGACACCATGCGCCGCCAGCAGGGCCGCGACCGTGTCGAGAGCGAAGGCATCCGCCAGCCCGGCCCGATCGGGCCGCTCGCCCAGCCGGCTCTTCGCCCCGGGGTTGCCCTTGACGGGCACGATCGCCACCCAGCTCATTCGGTGACGGAAACGACGGATGCCGCGTCGACGGCGGCAGCGGCCAGCCCCGCCGTGTACCCCTCCGAGAAACCCTCGGCGTGCGCCTCGGCGCTCCCCAGCCGGAACATGTCGTTCTCGCTCGGCCGCAGCAGCCGGGTCGCTCCGCGCGCATCCGCGTCGTCGGGCTCGCCCACGAGGCGACCGAGCCCGCGCACGACCGCGACCGGGTTGCCGCTGGTCTTGCCCTTCACCAAATCGGCCGCGCCGGCGATCTCATCGGCGACCGCGGCGACGGTCACGTCGAGGCGCCGGCCGGACGCATCGGTCGTGCCGCGCAGGTCGTCGAGAACCGTGACTCCGGCGGCTCCGATCACGATGTCGGTCTGGCCCTCACGCCACGGGCGCCCGACGGTGTCGGTGATCAGCACGCCGAGCCGCAGGCTGGTGCGTTCGTGGAGGGCTGCGCAGAGGGCGCGCGCGGAGGCATCCGGATCGACGGGAAGGAGCAGCACGAACCCGTCGGGGGTGTTGCTCGCGTCGACGCCGGCCGCCGCCATCACCAGGCCCTGGCGGTTCTCGACGATCCGCGTCATCCCGCCGGGAAAGGCGCGGGTCGCGACGACCCGCACCGTCTCGTCGGTGATCGCCTGTTCCCGATCGGCCGCCCGCACCTGGCGGCCCTCGGCCTTGGACACGATCTTGCTTGTCACCGCGAGAATGTCGCCGTCGCGCAGGCGGCTGCCTGCCGCGTCGGCGATGAGCGCAGCGAGGTCTGCGCCGGCCTCGACCTCACCGATGCCCCCCAGCACGAAAACGTGCAGGCCGGTTGGTTCTGGCACCACTAGCGCACGAGCTTCGGCAGCACGGATGCGCCGAAAACGTCGATCCACTGGCGCTGGTTGCGGCCCACGTTGTGCAGGTAGATGCGGTCGAAGCCGAGGTCGACGAACTTCTGGATGTAGGCCCGGTGGTCGTCGGGGTCGGCTGAGATGATCATGCGGCCCTCGAAGTCCTCGGGGCGGACGAGTTTGGCGATCTGCTCGAATTCGAACGGTGAACGGATATCCCCCTTCGGGAACTTCATCCCGCCGTTCGGCCACTCGACCAGGGCGTTCCGCATGGCCTCCTCGTCGGTTTCGGCCCAGCTCATGTGCAGCTGCAGCACCTTGGGCATAGCGGCCGGGTCCTTGCCGCCATCCCGGGCGCCGTCGTCGAACTTGCCGAACAGCATCGAGATCTTTTCCAGCGGGGCTCCGACCGTGATCAGGCCGTCGGCGTGACGCCCGGCGCGCTTGGCCGTGACCGGGCCGGCGGTGGCGACGAGAATCTCCGGGGCCACCTCGGGCATGGTCCAGAGCCGGGTCGACTCGAGCTTGTAGAACTGGCCGGAGTGCTTGACGTCCTTGCCTGCGATGGAGGCGGTGAACAGCTTGGAGATGATCTCAATGGCCTCGAACATGCGGTTGATGCGCTCGGGGGCTTCCGGCCAATACTGGCCGACGATGTGCTCGTTCAGAGCTTCGCCGGAGCCGAGGCCGAGCCAGTGCCGGCCGGGGTACATCGAGGCGAGCGTCGCGGAGGCCTGCGCCACCATCGCCGGGTGCCACCGGAAGGTGGGCGCGGTGACGCCGGGCCCGAGGTCCCCCTTCGTGCGCTCACCGATCGCCGCGAGCACGCTCCAGACGAACGAGGACTCACCCTGGGCGGGCACCCACGGTTGGAAGTGGTCGGCCGCCATCACCCCGGTGAACCCGTGTTCCTCGGCGTAGGCCGACAGGGCCACCGCCTCGGCGGGCGCGAACTGCTCCAGCATCGCCGCGTAGCCGATCTGCAAATCCGTCATGGGTACCGCCCTGCCTTTCGTTGTGGTTCGATCCTGTCACTCCCGGCTCCGAGAACTCCCCTCCCCACTTAGAAACGCCCGAGCGGCATCCGTCAAATAGGCTGGAAGCATGCGCATCGCCACCTGGAACGTCAACTCCATCCGTGCCCGAGTCGGCCGGGTCGTCGACTGGATGGTGCGCGAGGACATCGACGTGCTCGCGATGCAGGAGATCAAATGTAAGCCTCCGCAGTTCCCGGCGCAGGCGTTCGAGGACGCCGGCTACGAGCTCGCCGTCCACGGCCTCAGCCAGTGGAACGGCGTCGCGTTCGCCAGTCGCCTCGAGATGACGGATGTCGCCACCGGCTTCCCCGGCATGCCCGGCTTTCTGAAGGGCCAGGAGGGTCCCGGTCTCCCGCTCGAGGCCCGGGCGCTCGGCGTCACGGTGGAGGACCTGCGGTTGTGGAGCCTGTACGTTCCGAACGGACGCAGCATCGACGACCCGCACTTCGCCTACAAGCTGGACTGGCTGGAGCGCCTGCGCGCGCACGCCCGGGACGAACTGGCTCGCGACCCGCACCTGGCCCTCGCACTGATGGGCGACTGGAACGTGGCCCCATTCGAGCGTGACATGGGTGACCCGAGCTTCGTTCCCGGCAAATCCACTCACATCTCCGAGCCCGAGCGGGCCGCGTTCCGCGCGTTCGAGGCGGAGGGCATCTTCGATGTGGTGCGCCCGCTGGCTCCGGAGGGTTACACCTTCTGGGACTACAAACAGCTGAGGTTCCCCCGCAACGAGGGCATGCGGATCGACTTCATCCTCGGCTCCCCCGCGTTCGCGGATCTGGTGACCGCGGCGAGCATCCACCGCAATGAGCGCAAGGGTGATGCGCCGAGCGACCACGTTCCCGTGGTCGTGGAGCTGGCCCTCGAGGGCGAAGACGACGACCGCCCGATGATCTTCTAACCGGCGCACCGAGCCGGAAACGTGCCGGCAACGGCGCGTGCGAGCGCGGCGGCGCTACTCGCACAATGACTTCCATACCCTGGGGGCGCCACAGTATCGCCACAAGATCGCCACAAGCGCGCCCAGCGACCTCCGTCACCGTCTCCGTCACCCGCCGCGTCGAGCCGACCCACATCTCTGAGGCCACGCGCTGGGCTCAGCGGGGCCAGGACCTTCCTGGTCATGCCCCAGATCACCCGGATGCTGCGCCCCTGGCTGCGACGGCGGCCCCCGGTGTTAGATGAGTGAGTCCGAATCGTTTGGTTGTGTCGCTTTCGCAAGGTCAGAGCTGACCGCACCGAGTGGCCTCGGTTCATCGAAGGCGGAACGCTGTGCCCGGCGTCGAACCAATTCGACGGAGATTTTTGGTCAAGCACCCGTTTTTGAACCGAAACACGCTTTCTAAAGCAAAATCTCCGTCGAATTCGTTCGATACGAGGCGTAGGGCGTCGGACTCAGCTCGGCCGGCATTCCCTCGCTTTGTGGTCCGGAGCCGTGTTCGGCTTCGAGCGATCGATGTCGTGCTCGGCCATCGGCCGGCCGGCCGCTAGATGTTGTTCCCACTGACGTTGTGAGCACGGTTGATGGGTGATTTGCCGCCGATGCCGGTATGGGGTCTGTGGTGATTGTAGCTATGGATCCAGTCTTGGTAGGT
>NZ_SOFB01000018.1:0-25299 GCF_004402815.1 Cryobacterium sp. Hz7 | reverse complement strand
TTTGTGAGTTGCTTTAGTCGGTACTCACTGACCATCCCACGGTGGCTCTTCACGTTGACGAAGCAACGCTCAAGAGCGGGAAACCACACCACTCACGGGGACGTAACCCCAACCGACCAACCAACCAGCCAGCATCGGCATCAACTGGAGTGCCAGGGATCACCCCGGGCCGCGGGACCCAGACCTCACCCGCACTTGAATCTCCCCAAGCCCGCCAAACCGAAATCAGGACTCGCTCAGAGGCACACCGGTGGATTGAGGCTAGGAGTCAGCGGCCCCCACGCCCGATTAGACCTCAGAGCCGCGTTCACGCCGAGGGCTGTCCGGGCGCGGGCGCGGGGTGCAGGTGCTGCGTGTTCACGGGCTTCAAGTTCGACCACGTCTGCCTTCTATCGCATTTGCGCGCCGCAGATCCAACTTGTCACGCTTGCGGAGCTCCTGATCACAACGGCGCACGACGTAGAAAACCAAGCTGACGACCATCAAAACAACAACGATCACGGCGACGATCCACAACACATCGGCGGTATCCATTCGTGTTCCGCCCTTGGTAACGCAGGCGTTGGCGGTCTAGATGGCTTTCCTGAAAATGCGCTTCGCATGCTAGCCCCCCCGGGTGCACTCCCCGCAGGTGTGTACATACGAGTTGATGCATATGATTATTGCGGAAACGAAAGGAATGAAAACTTGAGCGGCACTGACAAATTCAAGAATGACGGAGAAAAAGTCATCGGTATGGCTAAAGAAGCGGCGGGTGATGCCACGGACAACGACAAACTCCAAGCCGAAGGCAGGGCCGATCAAACAAAAGCCGACCTGAAGCAGGCGGGCGAAGACATCAAAGTCGCCTTTCGAGGTTGATCATCATCGCGCCCGAACGGCAGCGCCAGAACCGAGAGACTCCTCGGAGGATCGCGCGCCGCGCCGTCACGCTTATCGTTCGCCGCTACCGACAAAACTCGGAGATTAGAGGATCAGCATGAATGGCAATGGCAGCACCCAGAATGAACCGATTGAGGCCCAGCACTCTCAATCGGATGACGACAAGGTCGCGGGGATTCTCGCACAGGAGGAGGCAGACCTCGCTGGCCACAGCAAGCCCCAAGTTCTCGACGCGTTGCGTGAACGATTCGCAAATACTGGTTACACCCTGAGCGAGGCAGCTCTCCAGGACCATGCACGTCGTATTGCCGGACTGGACCCGAATGATTTCTCAAGCAAGTGACCGTGACTAAGTAGCGGCGCGCGGCGGCAAATTTTTTTGGATGCCAATAGGAGCCAGCGAAACCAGGCGGCGATGCAAATGTCTCGTTAACTCAGGACGCGGCCAGTATTTGACTTGAGCGACACTCCGAAGTGCGCTTCGACGCTGCCCGTATTCCCCGGGTGAGCCCACCGTCGTTTTCCGGGGACCGGGACTCATCCGAGCAGAGTGGTATCCGTTTCTCGGGCCAGGCACTCGGTCTGAGCGTGAAACTCGGCGTGGTGTTCCGCTGTCCTAATAATGATGGACCAAGGCGACCCGTCCAGTCCCGACAGCATCGCCGCATTTTGCCAGACGTACAGCCACAGGCCGAGCATGGCCTCGTCGACCGCGGCCGGGGTCTTTAGATGGTGGTTGCAGATCGCAAACGTCGTGACACTTAAGTGATCGTAGATCAGGCCGAACGCGGCCTGATTACCGGAAGCCATGCTGAGCATCAGCGTCTGCTGATCGGATGCCTCAGACTGCGGCGTCACTGCACTGGTCCGCTTCGATAGCTGGCGTCCGTTGACATTGTTCTGCACATAGGATCTCGACTGCTGAAAGGCCGAGGCTCGTGACATGTGGCGAAACTTGATTATGACCAGGTAATCTACGTGCGATACCGGTTGAGATCATCGCGACAATAGCACTCGCTGCCGGTCTAGGGCTGTCTCCTGACCGGTTGAGTCGTGATTCGAGAAGATATCAGTGCCGGACACCGACGCCTCACCGGAATTTACAACGCCGGTGGAAGCGAACACGAACTTTCCACATTTCTGCTGACTACCGCAGAAGTCGCAGGCCATATTGGCCAACTCCTCTCGGACGACGACGACTGGCCGGCCGGACACAATGTCAACTACTGGGTTGGTCCGCGCTCCATACCGATGTGGATACCCGCAAGCGATGCTGCCTTGCCCGCCGCAGAATTGCTCGCGGGCGAATGAACACGCGGACTCGATATGGAGCGCCGATCAGTGGCCTCACCCAAGAGGAAGTGGTCCTCCTCCTCGGCGAAATCAGCGGTTGGGGAGCCTACGACGCACGGCTATTGGTCATGCCACCGGACGCCTCGGTTCCGAACACCGTAAGGGGTTCGGCTACCGTATCTCTGCCAGCGCGGGGCTGCGAAGGGGGTTCAACCGACTTAAGGTCCAGATGACGGCGGCGAAAATGACGGTGGCAACAGCGATAGCAAGGGCATAGAGCGCGACGATGCCGTATCCCTGTGCCGGGTTCAAGAAGGGGTAAGGCACCCATCCGTCGGTTGCCCCGCGGAGGAGCACGACCATGATCCACACGATGGGGTAGATGAGGGCAATCCATAGTTCGTTCCATCGGAGTGGGCTGCGGTCGTTGAAGATCAGCCAATCGAGGGCTGCGTAGAGGGGCAGGACGACGTGCAGCACGGTGTTGGCCCAGGCCAGAGAGACGCCTCCTTCGAGCCCGGCGAGCAGCAAGTTGTAAACGAATCCGGTGATAACTATGTAGGTTGTGGCACACCCGCGCGCTAATACCAAACATAGGGATTGGTGTCTCCCGGAGAAGGAAACGAAGGCGGAGACTGCCAGCACAATGACCACAATGATGTTGCTCTGCATCGTGAAAAACCCAAAAAAGTTGAAGGGGTTGATCGTGGCGTGGGTGGCTGTGTCGAAGAATGTCGACACGATCGCCGCTATGCCGAGGAGCACGATGGTCAGGCGAAGTGAAGGAGCAAGGAGTTTCATATTTCGTCTCTGATCGGTGGTGCGGGTGCTGTGCACCTCTGTGTCAAGAATCCTAAGGGCTGCGACTTACACGGCAGATGCCAGTGCTGGGGAACTGATGCCCCTGAATTTGATTTCACGGCCCGGGGTGCATGCGCGAAGGATCGATGGGGCCATTAGCTCCCAGGCCTTTCGGTCGCTGGCGCACGAGCCACGACCGCGGTTCCCTGCGGGACCTGGACGGGTCGGCCAGGCATTCGCCCGGCTCGCGCGGCGTGACTATGTCAGTCGCGAAGCAGCGCATCGCAGCGAACGCATCCGAGAGCGCGCTGCTCCTTTTCCTGCCCAAGGGCGCAGTGGTGTTGACCATGACGCGGACAGCGTTTGAGAACTCCGGCCGTGCAGGCGAGTTCGGGCAGCACTGCTACGCGCCCGACTTCTATAGCTTCGAAAACACCCTCGTCGACAAATGATCGGGCACCTGACCCGGAATCTCAGGGGTGCAACAACCTAAGTATCGAGGCTGTCGCTGCGGTGCGTTCCGCTAGAGTTCCACGCCGTTAGGCGGCATCAACGCGGGCACGATCCTGGCGGTTGTGCCCTTGCGGCGGTAGAGGTGTCCTTGCTCAGGGTCGCCGTCCATGACGCTGGCGTCGGCTTGAATGATGGCGTGCCAGAGGGCCTTGAACCGGGCGACTTCTCCCGGGTGGAGCCACCAATGGGCGCACCACGGTATGGATTTAGTTCCGACGACCTCGACAGTGGCGAGGTGGCTGGTGAGCCAGTCGAGGAACATTTGGCGGACGTCGACCATGGCCTCGTCAATGCTCGGTCGAGTCGCAGTCGTCGTGCTCCGCCATGTGCTGCCAAGTTGATCATGTAGTGGTTTGGGTCGGCGTTTATCTGCACGGCACGCGCGGCCGCGTTGGGCGTAAACGACCCCAGTTTGGCGCGCTCACGAGGCACTCAGCCGAACTGCACGCCGCGCTGCACCAGGAACGGCTGCGGGTCGACGGCGGTGCCGTCCGTTCGCACCTCGAAGTGCAGGTGGCAGCCGGTGGAGGCCCCGGTGCTGCCGACGCTCGCGATGACCTGCCCGGCGATGACCGTCTCGCCGACGCTCACGAGGGTCTGGCCTTCGGCAAGATGCGCGTAGCCGGTGGCGATACCGTTGCTGTGGTTGATCAGGATCCAGTTGCCGTAGGTGCCCAGAGGTGCTGCCGTGGCCACGACCCCCGCGCTCGCCGCATAGACGGCCGCCCCGCACGCCGTGCCGATGTCGGTGCCGCCGTGGAAGTCGTTCACCTCAGGCAGCGGTTTATCGTGCCGGGGACCGAAGGCATCCGTTAGGGAGCCGACCGCCGGCGCGGCCCAGCCCGCACTGCTCGGCTGGCCTCGGAGCCGGCCGCCGAAGTCGTCGGTGCCGGCCGCGGGAACCAAGTTGGGCAGCGGTGTCAGAACCAGGGCGACCGGCGTGCTCGCCGCGAGATCGGCCACCTTAGCGGAGGCCGCATCGAGCTCCTGCTGGGCGCCCTCCATGGCGAGGCGGGTGTCGGAGAGCGGGATGGCCTCGATCGCTGCCCGAAGTGCGGCGTCCTGGTCCTGCAGCGCATTCTCACGTTTCGTGTCGGCGTCGACCTGGGCCTGCACCTCGTCGAGGCTGTTCGTGAGCCGGTCCAGGCTTTCGAGCGTGGCGAGCCGGGTGAGCAAATCATTACCGTCGCTGCTGCCCGCGAGCAGCACATCCACGGCCTCGGGCCCAGATCGCTGCAGGGTGGCGCGAACGAGCGTCGCCAGCGCCCGCCGGGATGCCTCGGCCCTGGCGGCGGCGTCGGCGCCGTGGTCGCGCACCAGATCGGCCTGAACGACAGTGGCGTCATAGTCGGCCTTGGCCCCGGCGTAGGCCAGTTTCGCTGCGTCGTAGGCGGCCTGAGTGGCGGCGGCGGCCGTTCGGGCGTCTGCTGCTGCTGCCCGGGCGGCGGATGCCTGGGCCTCGGCCGTGCGGGCGGCCGCGGCCGCTTGCTGGGCTGAGAAGGCGGCGGCCTGCGCTACTTCTACTGCTGCTGCAGCGCGATCGGCTGAGGCTGATCCGGCATCCGCGGTCAGCTCTGCCGGTGCCGGTACCTGTGCAGTCGGCTCGGCGGACGGTTCAGGCTTTGTGGGTGCGGACGGCTCTTCGCCGGACGCTGGGGGAGTGGTGGGTGTTGGTGTCGGGGTCGGCTCACCCGTCGGCTCCGTGGTGGGGGCTGGAGCCGGTGCCGGTTCGAGCGTGGGGGTAGGGGTGATTGTTGGCTCGGGCTCGGGCTCGGGCTCGGGCTCGGGCTCGGGGACGGGTGTCGGGGTGAGCGTCGGCACCGAGGAAGAAGTCGGCGCATTGATGGGGCAGGGCGCGGCGACCGAGTCGACCGGATCCGCGGCCGGCAGGGCATTCGTCGAGAGGAGCGTGGGACATGTCTCAGGGACAGCGGGCACCGCGGCAGCCGGATCCTCCGTTGCAGCAATAGGGGCGTCGTCGGCGAGGGACCGTGTGGGTGTCCCGAAAATCGCGAGGGCGACGATGACGGCGGCGGCGAGCGGCGTCGCCAGGTATCGCGGCGGGACCGGGGGCAGGGAAAGGCGGAGACGAAATCGGGGGGAGAGGTTCATGAGTCTCCGCAGTTCACTGTTTCAGGGCATCGATTCAGGGCATCGACGGGCAATCCCGGGGCGGTTGCAACGGGTTAGCGGGTCACATCATGACATGTGATCGAGGGGCCGACAAGCGATTGACGCAGCCCGGATGCCGTGCTGCCCTGCGACGCCTGCGGGGCCTCAGGCCAGCGGCCCGACCACGCCCGCCGCGGCATCCCGCACCGCGCCCGACGCCACGAGACCCACGATCGCCTCGATCTCGGGGGAGAGAAACCGGTCGTGGCCGGGGCCGTCGGCCACCGTGCGCACGAGGGCCCGCACCGCGCCGGTCGCCGCGCCGGGAGCGAGCGGCGCGCGCAGGTCGAGCGACCGCGACGCCGTCATCACCTCGATCGCGAGCACCCGGCCGAGGCCGTCGATCGAGTGCCGCAGCTTGCGGGCGGCCGCCCAGCCCATCGACACATGGTCCTCCTGCATGGCCGACGACGGGATCGAGTCGACGGATGCCGGCACCGCCAGCCGCTTCAAAACCGACACGATCCCGGCGGCGGTGTACTGGGCGATCATCAGCCCCGAGTCGACGCCGACCTCGTGCGCCAGGAACGGCGGCAGTCCCTTGTTGCGGTTCGCGTCGAGGTGGCGGTCGGTGCGCCGCTCACTCATGCTCGCGACGTCCGCGGCGGCGATCGCGAGGAAGTCGAGCACGTAGCCCACCGGGGCGCCGTGGAAGTTGCCGTTGGACTGCACCCGGCCGTCAAGGGTGACCACGGGATTGTCAACCGCGCTGGCCAACTCGCGGCCGGCGATCAGGGCGGCGTGGTCCATCGTGTCCCGGGCGGCGCCGTGCACCTGCGGGGCGCAGCGGATGGAGTAGGCGTCCTGCACGGTGGGGTCGTCGGGACCGGAGTGGCTGGCGAGCAGCGGGGAACCGGCCAGCAGCGCGCGCAGATTGGCCGCGCTCGTGGCCTGGCCGAGCTGGGGGCGGAGGGCCTGCAGGTCGGCGGCGAAGGCGGCATCCGTGCCGAGGAGGGCCTCGACACTCATGGCCGCAGCGATGTCGGCGGTCGTGAGCAGGCGGGACAGGTCGGCGAGGGCGAGCACGAGCATCCCGAGCATGCCGTCGGTGCCGTTGATCAGGGCGAGCCCCTCCTTTTCGGCCAGCACGACCGGGGTGATGCCGGCCGCGGCCAGGGCCAGACCGCCGTCCATCAGGGTGCCGGACGCATCCCGCACCAGCCCCTCGCCCATCACCGCGAGCGCGCAGTGCGCGAGCGGTGCGAGGTCGCCCGAGCAGCCGAGCGAGCCGTATTCGTGTACGACGGGGGTGATCCCGGCGTTGAGCAGGGCCGCGTAGGTCTCGGCGACCACGGGCCGCACGCCGGTGCGCCCGGTCATCAGAGTCGACAGGCGTAGCAGCATCAGCGCGCGCACGACCTCGCGCTCGACTTCGGGACCGCTGCCCGCGGCGTGCGAGCGCACCAGGCTCGCCTGCAGCTGGGCGCGGCGGTCGCTCTCGATGAACGTCGTCGCAAGAGCCCCGAAGCCGGTAGAAATCCCGTAGTGCGGGTGCACGTCCTGCGCGAGTCCCTCGATGATGCGGCGGGTCGAGGCGACGCCCTCACGCGCCGCCGCGGGCAGCAGGACGGGCGCATCGTGGCGGGCCACCGCGGTGACGTCGGCGAACGAGATCGGGCCGGTACCCACGGTGACGGATGCGCTAGCGAGGTTCATACTCCGATTCGACACCAGCCGGACCGCCTGCACGACGGGATTAGAGTGGATGCTGTCCGGGATACCGGACATTCAGCGGTGCCGTTCACGCACACCGTTCACGGGAGGCAGGCGCATGACCCCGTCGAAGGTTCCGGCGGCGCAAAGCACGCTGCGCATCCTCTCCCATCTGGCCACGCAGCGTGGCCCGGTGCCGGCGTCCCAGATCGCCACGGCCCTCGGCCTGCCCCGCTCGAGCGTTTACGACCTGCTCGCGGTGCTCGCCGATCAGGGCTTCGTGGTGCACCTGCCCGAGGAACAGCGATACGGCCTCGGCCTGGCCGCCTTCGAGCTGAGCTCGGGCTTCTCCCGGCAGCAGCCCCTCTCACACCTTGGCCGTCCGCTCGTCGCTGCGCTGGTCGACCGGCTCGGTGAGAGCGCCCACCTCGTCGTGCTGCACGGGCGCGACGTGATCTACCTCGTCGAGGAGCGCGCCCCCCGTCGCCCGTCGCTGGTGACGGATGTCGGCGTGCGCCTCCCGAGCCACCTCACCGCGAGCGGGCGTGCGCTCCTCGCCGCGCTGCCGGCAGCCCAGCTGCGGGCGCTGTACCCCAACGCCGCCGCCTTCGCCACGCGCCACGGCCGGGGACCACGCACCACGGCGGAGCTGCGCACCCTGCTTGAACAGGTGCGCCGAGACGGGTATGCCCTGGAGGACGGGGAGATCACGGAGGGGATGGCATCCGTCGCCGTCGCCGTGCGCGACCACGCGGGCTGGCCCGCCGCGGGCATCGCCGTCACCTTCTCACGCGAGCGCATCGCCGAGGCGGACTGGCCGGCGCTCGCCGCGCAGCTCGACGGCACCGCCGCGCAGCTCTCACGGCGCATCCGCGGCACGTAGCCCTGCGGCGCATGTGTTGCCTGCCCTCGGCTCCCCGCCTCCGCGCTGCCTGCCGTGGCTCGCGGCCTCCACAACGCTCGCGGCGCACCCTGTGGAGGCGGGCGCACGTTAGAACATGTGCCCGCTTCCCTACCCTGCGCCGCGAGGACGCGCCGCACCGCCGGCCCGCCGCCGCCAGACGGCCTCGCGGCTACTCACCGAGCGTCGTGTGCAGGAAGGCAGCTACCTTCTCGCGCATGGTTGCGTCGAGGATGCCGATCGAGTGCAGCGTTCCCGGCACCGTCACGAGCTCGTGGGCGACGCCCGAGCGTTCGAGTGCCGCCGCATACCCGGTGGCCTGCGACAGCGGAATGTACTCGTCGGTCGACGAGCCGAGGAATACGGGCGGATCGCTGCGGTCAAGGGTGCTCGCCGGCGACGCGGCTGTGGCATTGGCGCAGTCGCGCAGGGTTTCGCAGCCGACGTAGTCGCGCACAATGTTCTGCAGCCCCGCGGGGGCCCGGCCCGTGACGAGCGCCTTGTGGCTGAGGTCGAGCGGCGCGGAGAGTTCGGCGACCGCGGCGACCCGGGCCCCCGTGGTCAGCGACCCGGAACCGCGGGTGCCGAGCAGGGCGGCGAGGTTGCCGCCGGCCGAGCCGCCGAACACGCCGATCCGGTCCGGGTCGATGCCGTGGGTCTGCGCATTGACGGGGTCGCGGACCCACTCCACGGCCAGGGCGACGTCGTCGAGCGCGGCGGGGAACACGGCATCCGGTACCATCCGGTAGTTCACCGAGTAGGCGACGAATCCCTCGGAGGCGAGCCAGGCGCAGACTGCGCGCCAGTCGCTGTTGCCCTTGTCGCCTCGAGCCCAACTGCCGCCGTGGATGGAGATGACGGCCGGACGCAGCGCGGCCGCCGCGTCCTCCGATGACAGCACGACAGGCGGCGCCGCCTCGAGGGTCGTTTCCGCAGCGGGGGTGATCGCCGGCGAGCACACGTCGAGAGTGAGCACGGCACCGTCCGCCTGGGTGCCGTACTCAACATTTTCGTCGACCGTGATGCCACCTGGCCGCTCGAATGTTCGGATGCCGACGATCTGGGTCGTGACGAGCTCGCTGCGCTGGTCGCCCGGTTCGTCGGGCGTCACGGAATACAGCTGGGGGCGGAAGCCGCCGAGGAGGGCCGTCGCAGCCACGGC
Source organism: Cryobacterium sp. Hz7 (assembly GCF_004402815.1). Lineage (NCBI taxonomy): Bacteria > Bacillati > Actinomycetota > Actinomycetes > Micrococcales > Microbacteriaceae > Cryobacterium > Cryobacterium sp. Hz7. Next base: position 15,922 of record NZ_SOFB01000018.1, on the reverse strand, counting down.
GATGCTCACCGCGCCGGCAATCGTCAGAAAACGGATGCGATGCGAGCCGAATCGGGGATGGCGTGGGCCGGTGTTCACGTGTGCTCCGAGCTGCGGGGTAGTGCAACGAGACTAATTCGTTTCTCGCGCCGCACCGAATCCCGTCCGAAGGCGGGGCGGGGCGTCCTCGCCTGGATTAGCGCGTCGGCGTCGGGTCCGGGGCGGCGTCGGCCTGGTCGCCCTCGTCGGCCTCCGGCAGGATATGCGGCCGAAGGGCGGTGAGAATGCGGGTGACGTCCATCGCGACCGTCGCCGCGACCCCCAGCGACATCACCGGGGCAGAGTTTCGCCGCTCGTCCAGCTCGGTCATCAGGCCCGTCAGAGCGGCACCCGCCTCGGCGAATGCCGCCTGCTCGTCATCATCCGTGTCCCAGTCCCGCAGCACGGCGGCCGCGGCGTGTAAGGTCCGGCCGAGCGCCGGCCGCAACTCGGGGTGCAACTCGAGCTGGACCGGCTGCCCCCAGACCGCCGCGGCCAGCACCTCCGTCAAGTCGCGCACGTGGAAGGTCACGTCCTCAAGGGCCGACAGCTCGTCGTAGTCCGAGCGAAGATCCCGCTGATGCACGCGGGCGCGCGGGTTGCCCTTGCGACTGTCATCGGCGTGACTGACCGCCACGCGCACCGCGCGGCCGACCGCCACGAGTTCCTGACTGCGGAAGGCCCAACCGTCCCGTTCAGGCGGCCAGCTGTCGGCCAGGGCGTCGGCCACCTCCGAGAGCTGATCGGCCAGGGTGCGGCGAAAGCGGATCAGCTGCTGGCCGACGGCTTCGAAGGCCAACGGCGGAAAGAAGAGGAGGTTCACGGCGAGGCCGATCGCGATTCCCAGCGTCATCTGCACCAGATACCCGATGGAATAACCGTCGGCATTCGGCCCGCCGACGATCAGCACGAACAGCGCCGTCACCGGAATGTACTCCCGGCTGGCGCCGAACCAGCCGGTGGCCGAGATCGCGGCGCCGACGCCGACCGCGAGCGAGATTGTGAGAACGTTCGGCTCGCTCAAAACGATGACCGCCCCCGCGAGCAGGATTCCGACGGTGAGGCCGCCCAGGGTCTGCAGGGCGTTCCGCACCGAACTCATCAGCGTCGGGTACATGCTCACTAGCGCGCCCAGCGGGGCGTAGTAGGGGTAGTCATCCGCCACACCAGGCAGCAACGGCGCGATCGACCAGGCGATGGCGACGGCGATGGCGGCCTTGACCGCCTGCACGATTCTCGGGCTGGTCGCGGCCACTCCCAGCCAGGACACCGTCCTCCGTGCGCGATGCACACTCACCTGCGCCAAAGTGCCGGCGGCTGCCCGATCCCGGGTCATGGCAGGGTTCCCGGGATCGTCTTGGCAAAGCAGACGCTGAAGGCTTCGCCCACGTACTGACCGAATAGGGGAACCTCCCGGTAGCCGACGCTCCGATAGAAGGAGAGCGCGGCATAGCTCTCCGGCCCGGTCTCCAGCACGATTTCTCGGATGCCGCGGGCCGCGGCATCCGTCTCGATCCCCGCCAGCAGGCGGGCGGCCACGCCGCGGCCCCGGGCGTCGGGGTGCACGAACATGCGCTTCAGCTCCGCCGCGCTGGTCGTACCGGCCCCACCCACCAGCGCGGCGATCCCCACGGCGCGGGCCGTCGCATCCCGCACGACGTACACGGCGACACCCGGCTGCTCGAGCTCGTCGACGTCGAGCAGAAAGTTGCTCTCCGGTGGGTACAGCGAGTGGGCGTAATCTCCGCTCAGTCGCAGCAACGCGGCGATCTCCGGCTGCCGCGGGGACTCAATGTTGATGGTCGTCAGCATGTGAACAGAGTAAGCGGTGAAGGTGATCCGTGACATTGCGGCATCGATCAGGTAACGTAGGTAGGTCGGCTCTTGACACCGTGTGTTTTTTTGTGTGCGCGGATGGGTTTGTAAGTCAGGATGGGCCGGTTTCCCAGTAATCCGCTGGTGAAAAATCACTGTATGTGAACGGCCCCGGCCATAGACTGCCCGGGTTCTCAGGTTGCGTCGCGTGTGCGGCGTTGTTCTGCCATGTACCCAATACAACCCAGGAACATTTTTCATGCCTAAGAACTTCGATCCCAAGTACTCCGCCAAGGGTGGACCGTCCAAGGGCGGCAGCAAGAGCCCCGGACACCGCGGCCACAACGCCGCCGAGGGTGCGCCCAAGAAAGCCCGGTGGAACGCCGGCGAGCGGGCCGACCGTGCCGCCGGCCGCCCCGCAGGCAATGACCGTCCGGCCTACGGCATCGGCCGCCCTGCCGGCAACGACCGCCCGACCTACGGCCATCGCTCCGAGCGCCCCGCCTACGGCGACCGCCCGAACCGCAGCGACCGTCCCTCTTCTGGTGGTGCCCCGCGCGGAGACCGTCCCTCGTACAACAGCGACCGTCCCCGCAGCGACCGTCCCGCGTACAACACTGACCGTCCGTCCTACGGCGATCGCGCCCCGCGTACGGATCGTCCGGCGTACAACAACGACCGTCCGCGCACGGACCGTCCGTCCTACGGCAACGACCGTCCGTCCTACGGCGACCGTGCCCCGCGTACGGATCGTCCGGCGTACAACAACGACCGTCCGCGCACGGACCGTCCGTCCTACGGCAACGACCGACCCTCCTACGGCGATCGCGCCCCGCGTACGGATCGTCCGGCGTACAACAACGACCGACCCTCCTACGGCGACCGTGCCCCGCGTACGGATCGTCCGGCGTACAACAACGACCGTCCGCGCACGGACCGTCCGTCCTACAACAACGACCGACCCTCCTACGGCGACCGTGCCCCGCGCACGGATCGTCCGGCGTACAACAACAACGACCGTTCGTCCTACGGCGACCGTCCGGCCCGCACCGAGCGTGGCGGCTACGACCGTTCCGAGCGTTCGAACTCCGACCGTCCGGCGCGTCCGGCCCGCTCGGCGTCCGATGGTGGCCACTCCAGCAACTTCTACCCCGACCGCGACACCAAGGCGCACTTCGCCGCTGGTGACGACGTCGTGCTTGAGCGCCTCGAAGCCATCGCGACGACGGCTGCCGAAGTCGTCGGCGTGACCTTCGGCGACTTGGGCCTCGGTGAGAACATCGTGCGCGAGCTCGCCACCCTCGGTGCCGCAGCGCCGTTCCCGATCCAGGCCGCGACCATCCCGGACGTACTCGCCGGGCGCGACGTGCTCGGCCGTGGCAAGACCGGTTCCGGCAAGACCATTGCCTTCGGCGCTCCCCTCGTGGAGAAGCTGCTGGAGAACAACGGCGCCAAGGACCGCAAGATGGCCCGCAAGCCCCGCGCGCTCATTCTGGCCCCGACCCGTGAGCTGGCCCTGCAGATCGACCGCACCATCCAGCCCATCGCCCGCAGCGTCGGCCTCTTCACCACCCAGATCTACGGCGGCGTTCCGCAGTACCGCCAAGTCAGCGCCCTCCAGCGCGGCGTGGACATCATCATCGGCACCGCCGGTCGCATCGAAGACCTCATCGAGCAGGGTCGCCTCGACCTCAGCGAGGTCGTCGTCACCGTCCTTGACGAGGCCGACTACATGTGCGACCTGGGCTTTCTCGAGCCGGTTCAGCGCATCCTGCGTCAGACCAAGAAGGGCGGCCAGAAGCTGCTCTTCTCGGCCACCCTCGACAAGGGCGTCGCCTCGCTGGTCAAGGAATTCCTGATCAACCCGGCCGTGCACGAGGTTGCCGGCGAAGATCAGGCCTCCTCCACCATCGACCACCGCGTGCTCGTCATCGAGCACCGCGACAAGAGCGCCATCATCGGCCAGCTCGTCGACCGCCAGGGCAAGACGCTGATCTTCTCGCGCACCCGTGCCTACGCCGAACAGCTCGCCGAGCAGCTCGAAGACGCCGGCGTGAAGGCCACGAGCCTGCACGGCGACCTGAACCAGGCTCGACGCACCCGCAACCTGCAGATGCTGACCAGCGGTCGCGTCAACGTGCTGGTGGCAACGGATGTCGCGGCTCGCGGCATCCACGTGGACGACATCGACCTGGTCATCCAGGCCGACGCTCCCGACGAGTACAAGACCTACCTGCACCGCTCCGGTCGTACCGGGCGCGCCGGCAAGTCCGGTACCGTCGTCACGCTCATCCCGAAGCAGCGTCGCCGCCGCATGGATGAGCTGCTGGGCCGCGCCGAGATCGAGGCCTCCTTCACGAACGCGGCCCCCGGCGACACGTCGGTGCGCGACCTCGCCGGAATGTAGTCGGCAGCAACTCCAGCACCTCCTGAAATAACGCGAGAAGGGGCATCCGCCGTCACGGTGGATGCCCCTTCTCGCGTTGCGGGTCGGGCAGGTCTCAGCGGCGAGCTGCGCGATGCCCGGCTGCCCGCACGATGGCTTTTCGGACCTCCTCGATCCAGAGCACCGACGACCCGACCAGCACGCACAGACCCCATTGGCCCGACGTGAGGGAGGTCGTGTCGAAGAGTCCCTGGAGCACGTCCATCTGCACCACGAGGACCTGCAGGATGATCACGGCGGTGAGTGCCAGCCAGATGCTGCGGTTGGTGAACGTCTGGAGTGAGAAGACGGAGTGGGTGTCCGAGCGCACGTTGAGAAGGTTGAACACCTGGTAGAAGACGAAGGTCGTGAACGCGAGGGTGGTGGCGAAGGCCGCGTTGCCCGCACTGTCCGGGAACAGGGCGGACGCCTGGGTCAACACGGTCAGGGTTCCCGCGGCCATGACGAGGCCGAGCCCGAGAATACGCAGCATCCTGTCCCGAGTGAGCAGAGGTTCGTCGGACGGGCGCGGAGGCCAGCTCATCGTTCCGGGTTCGGCCGGATCCAAGCCGAGCGCCAGTGCGGGTGGGCCGTCCATGATGATGTTGACCCAGAGGATCTGAAGCGCCGTGAACGGCGCGCCCGCGGCCCACCCGGTGACGCCCGCGATCAGGAAGATGAGCACGAATCCCCACGCCGTGGTCAGCTGGAACCTGACGAACTTCAGGATGTTGGCGTAGATGCCGCGTCCCTCCTGCACCGCGGCGACGATCGTGGAGAAGTTGTCGTCGGTGAGGATCATGTTTGCGGCGCCTTTGGAGACATCCGTGCCGGTGATACCCATGGCGATGCCGATGTCGGCCTGCTTCAGGGCCGGCGCGTCGTTGACGCCGTCACCGGTCATTGCAACGACATTGCCGCCGGCCTGCAACGCCCTGACCACCCGGATCTTGTGGGCCGGGGTGACGCGGGCGAGTACCCCGTAGTCGGCGGCCCGGGCGGCGAGCGCGTGATCGTCGAGGTCGTCCAGCGTAGGACCGGCAGCAGCCTCTCCGGGCAGGCCCAGGTTGCGGGCGATGGCCGAGGCCGTCACGAGATGGTCGCCCGTGATCATGTGCACGCGGATGCCGGCGCCGAGCGCCACCGCGATGGCCTTGGCCGCCTCAACCCTGGGTGGATCGACAATTCCGACGATGGCGTAGAGGGTCAGACCGGTGACCAGGGAGCGACCCGAGTCGTCGCCCGGAACGGTGCCGGCGTCGAGGGTGCGTCCGGCGACCATGATCGTGCGCAGGCCCTCACCGGCCAGTTCCTGGATGGTGTCGTGGATTCGTTGCTGCATGGTGGCATCGAGAGGGCGGATGCCGTCGTCGGTGAGCACCGAGTCGGTCAGGGGCAGCAGTGCGCCCGGTGCGCCCTTGGCGAAGCAGCGGTGTCCGGGCGGTCGCGGCAGTCCGGTCGTCGGCTCTGCCGGCCGGTGGAATGTGGCCATGAATTTGTAGTCGGAGTCGAAGGGCACTTCGGCTACCCGGGGGTGGGTCCGCCTCGCAGCTGCGACGTCGATGCCGCCCTTCTCGGCGAGAACGGCCAGGGCTCCTTCGGTGGGGTCGCCGACCAGCACGCCGTCGTTCAGTACGGCGTCATTGCACAGGGCCATGGTTAGGAACGCCTCGGTGAGGTCAGGCAGGGGCCGGTCATCACCGGTGAGGATCCGGCCGTCGGTGGAGTAGCCCTCGCCGGTGATGCGGAAATCGCGGCCATGGGTGTGCAGTCGGCGGGCCGTCATCTCGTTCATGGTCAGCGTGCCGGTCTTATCGGTGGCGATATGGCTGACGCTGCCGAGGGTTTCCACCGCCGAGAGCTGCTTGATGATGGCGCCTCGGGCGGCCAGCCGGGAGGCGCCCATCGCCAGGGTGAACGCGACGACCGCGGTGAGACCCTCAGGAATGGTCGCCACGGCCAGCGAGACGGCGGTGATCAGCAGCTCGGTCCAGGAGTCCCCGCGCAGGAGGCCCAGCACGAAGACGATCGCCACCACGACCAGCGCCGCAACGGTGAGCAGCTGGGCCAGCTGGTCGATCCTCCGCTGCAACGGTGTTTTGTCGTTCTTCACCTCGTTCAACAGCACCGCGATGCCGCCGACGGCCGTGCCCATGCCGGTGTCGGTGACCACCATGGTGGCGCGGCCGCGAGTGACCAGGGTGTTCATGAAAAGCATGTTGGTGCGGTCTGTGAGCGGCAGTTCCGCATCGTCCAGAGCGGGAATCGTCTTCCCGACCGGCTCGGATTCCCCGGTCAGGGTCGCCTCGGCCACCTGCAAGCCGGCATTCTCGATGATGCGACCGTCCGCCGGAACGGAGTCCCCGGCATCGAGGAGCACGATGTCGCCCGGCACAAGATCGGAGAATTGCACCTCGAGTTCGGTTCCGTCCCGCCGAGCGACGGCCTTGCCTTCCGACAGCTGCTGCAGCGCTTGGAGGCTGCTCTCGGCCCTCCGCTCCTGCACATAATTCAGAACCGTGTTGAGGATGATCACGACCAGGATTACGATCGGTGTCTCGAGTTCTTGCGAGACGACGGCGCTGACGACCGCGGCCACCAGGAGCACGATCGTCATCTTCTCGCCGAGAAGGCGCACGATCTTGCGCCAGGTCGGCACGCGTTTCGGCTTACGCAGCAAGTTCGGTCCGTATCGCCGACGGCGGTCGTCGACCTCGGATGCGGCGAGCCCGGCGCGGGCGTCGACGTCCTGGGCCGCCGTGGTTTCAGCGGCCGAGAGGGTGTGCCAGGCGGCGTGCTCGGTGGCCGCCGCTGCGGGAGAGGTGGTGGACATCCGTCTGGGTCAGCGATTCGGCCGTTTGCGCGTCACCAGCACCGGGCAGACCGAGAGCCGGGTGCACTGGTCGCTGACCGAGCCCAACAACAGTCCGGCCAGGTTGCCGCGCCCGCGGGAACCGACCACGAGCATCCGCACCTCACGCGACACCTCGATCAGGCTGCGGGCAGGCCCCGCATGCACGGCCCGGTAGTCGACGGTCACGTTCGGGAAGGCATGCACCAGCGCAGCGGTGTCCTCGATCAGTGCGGCCCGAACCGCCTCCGAGTATTCGGCGAACGTCGACACGTAGCCGAACTCCCAGTTCGCGGGCCTGGGGGCGGTGTCGATTGACCAGGCACGCACGATCACGACCGGGGCGTGCAACTGATCGGCGAGCCCGAGCGCCGTGCTGAGCGCGTGGTCTGCGAAGGCCGAGCCGTCGTGGCCGACGACGATGCTGCCGGCCGGCGACGGCGCCGGCGTGGACGCCTCGGCGGTTTCCGGTGTGCCTGCAGGGGTGGTGCCTTCGGTGCTCACGGCGGACTCTCCAAACTGGGGGATGAATGAGGAAGAACGATCAGAACACTCCCAGATTAGCGAACTGCCGTTCAGGTGTCCAACTTGGGGGGTGGGACCGGCACGAGCACGGCGAGCAGCTCGTCGAGTTCGTGTCCTTCGGACACCGGATGCCGGAACGGTCGCCCGGGGGCGATCTGGTAGCTGTTGCGCCGCCCGACCCGGGTTCTCATGATGTAACCGCTCGCCACGAGATCGGCGATGATCTTCTGGGCCCCGCGCTCGGTGACGCCCACCCGGGAGGCCACTTCGCGCATCCGGCACTGCGGATCCCGCGCGATCGTGACGAGAACGTGCGCGTGGTTGGTCAGGAACGTCCAGCGGGCGTCGCTCCCGGGGGTGGGCCGGGGCTCCTGGTCAGGGTTCGATGCGCTCATGTAAGTGAGATTAGTCCACCGGTGTTGCGCCGTCTTGCGCCCGGGGCACGAACGGCGGCCGGCCGGCCGCGTCGACGATCAGGTTCGTGATGCGCGCGGTGCACAACCGACGGCCCTGGTCGTCGCTGATCACGATCTCGTGGCAGGCGATCGTGCGCCCGAGCCGGATGGCCGTCGCCACCCCGGTCACGATTCCCGACCGCGCCGCGAGGTGGTGGGTCGCGTTGATGTCGAGGCCCACCGCGCTTCGCCCCGGGCCCGCATGGATCACGGCAGCCCACGAGCCGAGAGCCTCGGCGAAGGCGACGGATGCCCCGCCGTGCAGCAGCCCGAAGGACTGCCGGTTGCCCTCCACCGGCATCGTCGCGACGACCCGCTCCGCGGACTGCTCGACAATGGTCACGCCCATCTTCTCGTCAAGTTCGCCGAGCGTGATCTTCCAGTTCTCGTTCACTTGTCTCCTCTATTCGGTGGTCGAGCTCGCCGAGACCCGCGAGCCCGGCGCCACCCGCAGCCCGTCGAGCGCCACCGCGAGCACATCGTTGGCGAGTTGACCGGCATCTTCCGGCCCCTCCGGCCGGTACCACTCCACGATCGAGTTCACCATGCCGAACAGCAGCCGGGTCACGATCCGAGGGTCGATGTCGCCGCGCAGGGAACCCTCATCGCGGGCCTCCACCACGAGGGCGGATACGGCCCGGTCGAATAAGCGGCGGCGGGCGAGCGCGGCGCGCTCGACATCCGTGTTTCCGCGCACCCGTAGCAGCAGCGTCACGTAGGGCAGCCGGGAGGTGAGCACCTCCACGGCTCCGCGCAGCACCGCGGCGAGCCGGTCGATGGCCGGGCCGCACTGGGCGCTCTGCTTGAGCAGCACCCCTTCGAGTCCGTCGAGGGCCTCGCCGAGAGCCTGTTCCAGCAGCTCCTCCTTCGAGGTGAAGTGGTGGTAGATCGCCGATTTCGACAGGCCGAGGCGGGTCGCGAGCACGCCCATCGAGGTGGCGTCGTAACCGAACTCGTTGAAGGCGGCGACCGCCACCTCGAGAATGGCGGGCTGGTCGTATCCGGGGCGGCCACGCTTGGCCAGGGCTGGTTCAGACATAATCGAGAAGTCTGTCACGAGCCGGGTTTCCGGAGGAACGACCGGCCCGTGACTGCGCGGGTTGTGCGGCAGACTCAGCGCAGGTCGTAGACACGCTTGTGCTTGCCGGTGCTGCGCTCGAGCGTGCCGGGTTCGACGATCAATACGTTGACGCTGGACCCGATCAGGTCCTTGATCTTATGGATCAGCAGCGCTGAGGCGATGTCGGAGGCGACATCGCTGGCGTGCTCGTGCCGTTCGATCCGAACGGTCAGTTCGTCCATCCGGTTCGGCCGGGTCAGCTCGATCACGAAGTGCGGGGAGAGGCTCGGGATGCTGAGCACGATCTCCTCGATCTGGGTCGGGAACAGGTTGACGCCGCGCAGGATGATCATGTCGTCGTTGCGACCCGTGATCTTCTCCATCCGGCGCATGCCGGGGCGCGCCGATCCGGGCAGCAGGCGGGTCAGGTCGCGGGTTCGGTAACGGATGACCGGGAAAGCTTCCTTGGTCAGCGACGTGAACACGAGCTCACCCTGGGTGCCGTCAGGCAGCACGAGTCCGCTGTCGCCGTCGATGACCTCGGGCAGGAAGTTGTCCTCCCAGAGGTGCGGTCCGTCTTTCGTCTCGATGCACTCGTTGCCCACGCCCGGGCCCATCACCTCGCTGAGTCCGTAGATGTCGAGCGCGTCGAAGTCGAGGCGGTCTTCCAGCTCGAGCCGCATCTGATTGGTCCACGGCTCCGCGCCGAGCACGCCCGCCTTCAGGCTGGACGAGCGAGGGTCCATGCCGGCCGCGACCATCGCATCCGTGATCGTCAGCAGGTAGCTGGGCGTGGCCATGATGACGTCCGGTTCGAAGTCCTGAATCATCTTGACCTGCTTGTTGGTCTGGCCGCCGGACATCGGGATGGCGGTGGCGCCCAGCGCTTCGATGCCCGCGTGCGCGCCGAGGCCGCCGGTGAAGAGGCCGTAACCGTACGCGTTGTGCACGCGCATGCCGGGCCGCACGCCGGAGGCGCGAAGGCTGCGCGCCACCAGGCCCGCCCACATCCTGAGGTCCTTCTTCGTGTAGCCGACGACGGTCGGCAGCCCGGTGGTCCCGGAAGAGGTGTGGATGCGCGCGACCTGGTCCATCGGCACCGCGAACATGCCGAACGGGTAGGAGACGCGCAGGTCGTCCTTGGTCGTGAAGGGCAGCAGGGCCACATCGTCCAGGGTGCGGATATCGTCCGGGTGCACTCCGGCCTCGTTGAACTTGCGGGTATAGAGAGGAACGTTCTGGTAGGCGAGCCGTACGGTCTTCTGCAGCCGGGTCAGCTGTAACGCCTGCAGTTCGTCACGGGACATCCGCTCCTCGGGATCGAGTTCATCCTGGGCCGGGGCGTGCAAGCGGGTCTTGGTCATCGTTGACATGAGGCCTCCTGGTGGAATGCGGATTTAAAGTAGAGGAGCGACGGAACCAGGCACGGGAAAGTTGGTGGTGCGGCTGCGCCCGCGAAACTCCGCCACCGGTACGTTGTGCTCGTTGGCAACGCGCACGTCATAAAGTCCGGAGCGACCGCTCTTGGTGCGCAACACGGCGGTCGCGGTGAGGGTCTGCCCGGCGGCGGTGGGCTTCAGAAAGGTGATGTCGGCGCCCGACGCGAGCGTGACGTGGTGGTCGTCGTTGCAGGCGATCGCGAACGCCGTGTCGGCCAGAGCGAAGACGATCCCGCCGTGCGTCACGTCGAAGCCGTTCATCATGTCGTCCCGCAGGAGCATGGAGACGACCGCGCGGCCGGGCTCTGAGGCGTGCACGACCATGCCGAGTGCGGCCGATGCCCGGTCGTTCTCCATCATGGCCCCGTTGGAGGGCGGTAAAACTTCCGTCATGTGGTTCTCCTCATTGAGTTCCGCGGGCCGCAACGCATGGTTGTGGGGGTCGTAGGGAAACCATATACTAACTGAACGATCGGTTGGTAAAAGTTCGCCAAACCCAGGAGTCAACGATGACAATCCCGCCAGTTCCCTACGCTATCGCCCCGGACAGCGCCGCCACGGTGTCTGCCGAGGAGCAGCAGTTCAACGACCTGATTGCCGCCGATTCGCGAATCGAGCCGCGTGATTGGATGCCGGACGGCTACCGCAAGACCCTCATCCGCCAGATTTCCCAGCACGCGCACTCCGAGATCATCGGGATGCAGCCGGAGGGCAATTGGATCACCCGGGCGCCCAGCCTGAAGCGCAAGGCGATCCTACTGGCCAAGGTGCAGGACGAGGCCGGCCACGGTCTCTACCTCTACTCCGCCGCGCAGACTCTCGGCATCAGCCGCGACCTGATGACGGACCAGCTCATCGCGGGCAAGGCGCGCTACTCCTCCATCTTCAACTACCCGAGTCCCACCTGGGCCGACATGGGCGCCATCGGCTGGCTCGTCGACGGCGCCGCGATCTGCAACCAGGTGCCGCTCTGCCGCGCGTCCTACGGTCCGTACGGGCGCGCCATGGTGCGCATCTGTAAGGAGGAGTCTTTCCACCAGCGGCAGGGCTTCGAGATCCTGCTCGAGCTGATGAAAGGCACGCCCGCCCAGCGCGAGATGGCCCAGGAATCGGTCAACCGCTGGTACTGGCCGGCCCTGCAGATGTTCGGGCCGCCCGATGACGACTCGCCCAACTCTGCGCAGTCGATGGCCTGGAACATCAAGCGGTTCTCCAACGACGACCTGCGCCAGCGCTTCGTCGGAATGCTCGTGCCGCAGGCCGAGGTGCTCGGTGTGACGCTGCCGGACCCGGACCTGCGCTGGAACGAAGAAAAGGGTGCGTACGACATGGGCGAAATTGACTGGACCGAATTCCACGAGGTGCTCGCGGGCCGCGGACCGGCGAACGCCAGGCGCCTCCAGCGCCGCCGCGACGCGCACGACGAGGGTCAGTGGGTGCGTGAGGCTGCTGCCGCGTACGCCGCCAAGCAGGGCGTGAAGGCGGTCGCATAATGAGCGCTCCCGGTGCATCCGAGAAGGAGATCTGGCCCCTTTGGGAGGTTTTTGTGCGCTCCAGCCGCGGAATCAGCCACACCCACGTGGGTTCCCTGCACGCCCCCGACGCCACCCTCGCGGTGCGCAACGCGCGTGACCTCTACACCCGCCGCAATGAGGGCGTCTCGATCTGGGTCGTGCCTGCCGACGCGATCACCACGAGCGATCCGGATGCGAAGGGTGCCTTCTTCGAATCGCCCGCCGGCAAGAACTACCGCCACGCGAGCTACTACACGAAGAGCGAAGGGGTGAAGCACCTGTGAGCGACACCATCGAGCAGGACGGCCACGGCCACGTCGACGTCGACACGGTCCAGCTCTCCGCGGAACTGGTCGAAGCGGCATCCGTCGCCTCGCACGACGTTGCGGAATACGCGCTTTGGCTCGGCGACGACTCGCTCGTGCTGGCCCAGAACCTGGGCTGGTGGATCTCCCGCGCCCCGGAGCTGGAAGAGGACATCGCCCTCGGCAACATCGCCCTCGACCTGATCGGGCACGCCCGTTCCCTGTTGCACTACGCCGGGGCCGAATCCGGCCGAACCGAGGACGACCTGGCGTACTGGCGTGACGAACCCCAGTGGCGCTCGGCGCACCTGTTCGAGCAGCCCAACGGTGACTTCGCGCACACGATCGCCCGTCAGTTCATCGCGGCGCACTACCTGTTCGAGCTCTACAGCGCGCTGATGCAGTCGACGGATGCGACGCTCGCCGCGATAGCGGCCAAGGCCGTCAAGGAGGTCGACTACCACCGCGACCATTCCATCCAGTGGGTGCTGCGCCTCGCTCAGGGCACCGAGGAATCCCGCCGGCGCATGATCACCGGTCTCTCCGACCTATGGCCGTTCGTGGAGGAGCTCTTCGTCGACGAGCCGCTGATCGACCGGCTCGAGGGCGTCGCCGTGCGGCCGTCCTCCCTCCAGGCCTCAGTCCTGAGCGCCATGTTCCCCGTGCTCGCCGAAGCCGAGCTCGAGGTTCCCCGCGGCTTCATCTCCTCCGGGGGCGGGCGCCGCGGCGACCACTCCGAGAACCTCGGGCCGCTGCTCGCCGAGATGCAGGTGCTGGCGCGGGCGCACCCCGGCGCGAAATGGTGACCGTGGCCTCCCTTGCCCGTCCGCGTCCGGGCGACGCGGCGTCGCAGAAGGCCTGGGACATCGCCGCCGAGGTCTGCGACCCGGAGGTCCCCGTGCTCACGATTGAAGATCTGGGAGTGCTTCGGTCGGTCGCCGTTTCGGCCGACGGAACCCACGTCATCCTAACGCCGACCTACAGCGGATGCCCCGCGATGGAGGCCATGCGCGACGACGTCCGGGCGGCCCTCACCAATGCCCACTACCAGAACGTCACCGTCGAACTCGTGCTCGCCCCGGCCTGGACCACCGACTGGATGAGCGAGGAGGGCAAGGCGAAGCTGGTCAGTTATGGCATCGCTGCCCCGACCGGCCACTCCGGCGTGCGCCCGACCGGCGCCGTCCGGCTCCAACTCGTGGTCAAGTGCCCGCGCTGCTCCTCACTGAATACGCGGGAACTCGCCCGCTTCGGTTCGACGTCGTGCAAAGCACTCTACGAGTGCCGGGACTGCCTCGAACCGTTCGACTACTTCAAGGTGTTGTAACCATGGCCGCACTCAATCTGCGCAGTACCGATTCAGCCGTTCTCGACCCTGCCACCGAGCCTACAAAGCGCCGCGCCCGGTTCCACACCCTCGCCGTCGGCGAGGTGCGTCAGCTCACCCAGGACAGCGTCGAGGTGACCTTCCTGGTTCCCGAGGCGCTGCAGGGGGAGTTCGACTACGACCCCGGGCAGCACCTGGCGTTGCGCGCCACGATCGGCGGCCGGGAGCTGCGCCGCAGCTACTCGATCTGTCGTCCGCACGCGCTCGGCTCGGTCAGCGTCGCGATCAAGCGCGACCTCGGCGGGGTCTTCTCCAGCTGGGCGAACACCGAACTCCGGGCCGGGGACCGCCTTGACGTGATGAGCCCGCAGGGCACGTTCACCACCGCGCTGGACACTCTGGACGACAAGCACATCGTCGGCATCGCCGCCGGCAGCGGCATCACGCCGCTGATGTCGCTCGCACACACCGTGCTCGAACGCTCGGAGACCTCCCGCTTCACGCTCGTCTACACAAACCGCACCGCGCTCGACGTGATGTTCCTCGACGAGCTCGCCGACCTGAAAGACCGGTACCCGGCCCGGCTGGCACTGCACCACGTGCTCTCGCGCCAGTCTCGTTCCTCCGCCCTGCTCTCCGGCCGGATCGACGAGGAGAAGCTGCGCCTGATGCTGGCCAGCATCATCCGTCCCAACGCCGTCGACGAGTGGTTCCTCTGCGGGCCGTTCGAACTGGTGCAGTTGTGCCGCGACACGCTGGAGAGCGTGGACGTCGAGCCGGGCCACATCCGGTTCGAACTGTTCACGACGGGGGAGCCGACGCACGCGGTCGGCGACACCGGGCGGCCGGTGGTCGTCGGAATCGGTGACAAGACCTTCGAGATCGAGTTCACGCTCGACGGCGAGAGCGCCACGGTGACCACGCCCGTCAACGCGAAGGAGAGCATCCTGAACGCCGCCCTGCGTGTGCGGCCGGATGTTCCGTTTGCCTGCGCTGGGGGAGTGTGTGGCACCTGCCGCGCCAAGCTCGTCAGCGGTGACGTCACGATGACCGAGAACTACGCCCTCGAACCGGACGAACTGGCCCGCGGCTATGTGCTCACCTGCCAGTCGCACCCAACGACCGACCGGGTCGTCGTCGACTACGACGTGTAGCGCCACTCGCCCATCAGGTATGGCGCGCAAGCGCAGAAAGCGGTTCCCGTGATCGAGCTGTCCATCCGGGACGACGTGGCCTACGTCGTCCTGAACGCCCCCGACAAGCTGAACGCGCTCGACGAGGCCGGCCTGGCCGAGCTCGCGGCCGCATACGAGACCGCGGAGGCGGCCGGCGTGCGCGCCCTCGCGCTGCGCGGCGAGGGCCGCGCATTCTGCGCGGGCCGTGACATCTCGGGCGTCGACCCGCGCGACGACGATGTGATGGGTTTCCTGGGGGGACTCGTCACGCCGTTGTTGCAGCGGATGAGCGCCTTCCCGGCGCCCACCTTCGCCGCCGCGACCGGGGCCTGCCTCGGGGTTGGCCTCGGCCTGCTGATCGCCACGGATGTCGTCTACGTCGCCGACACCGCGAAGATCGGGTCCCCGTTCGCGAACCTCGGTGCCACGCTCGACTCCGGCGGCCATGCCCTGTTCGTCGACCGGCTCGGCGCGCACCGCACCCTCGACCTGATCTATTCCGGCCGGCTCATGTCGGGCGCGGAGGCCGTGGCCGCCGGCCTGTTCAGCCAGGCATTCCCGGCCGACGAGGTGACGGATGCCACGTTGACGGCCGCCCAACGGGCCGCACAAGGGGCGACTCAGGCGTTCCTCGCCAGCAAGGAGCTCGTGCGCGCCCTCCGGGACGACCGGCTCGGCCTCTGGCAGAGCGTCGCCGCCGAGAACCGGGCGCAGGCGGCCCTCTGCGACACCGCTGACTACCGCGAGGGCTTCGCCGCCTTCCAGCAGAAGCGCAAGCCCGCGTTCACCGGGCGCGACTGACCCGTCGCGTCCCTGTCTTGGCCCGTCCCTGCCGCCCGCGTCGAACCAATTCGACGGAGATTCTGGGAAAAAGGCGGTTCCCGAAGGTTCTGGGGCCGTTTCGGGCAAAATCTCGGCTCTCCTGCTTCATCTGTGGGTGTCGCGGAGCGCCTTAACGGCCGCACGCCGCTTCCTGTCTAGGTTTCTGACTGTCTAGGAACAGAAACTCAAGG
>NZ_SOFB01000030.1:0-16594 GCF_004402815.1 Cryobacterium sp. Hz7 | reverse complement strand
TTTGTGAGTTGCTTTAGTCGGTACTCACTGACCATCCCACGGTGGCTCTTCACGTTGACGAAGCAACGCTCAAGAGCGGGAAACCACACCACTCACGGGGACGTAACCCGCATTCGATTGTCGCTCGGCGGCGTCCTGAACGTGTTTCGCGGCCCACCAGCGGAGCCTTGATCGGGGTGCTGCGGCGTCGGTGGCGGCGTGCGACCGGCCGAACTCGCGCGTTAGGCACGCAAAACCTCGCTGCCCAGGCTCCCCAATGGGGCTCGGTAGCGGGGGTGGGGGCGAGGGCGGGCAAGTCGACAGCGGGCCATGTGATCTCCATAATCACCTGCACCTGCTCCCGACGCCCTCGGGCTGCGGGTGCCGGATCGCGTAGAACTGTGTCTGCGACTGGGAGCGCATCTCGCCCACTTGCGCCCATAACATTTGAGCGTTCCACGCGGCGGCCTCGATCTGCCACCGGGCCATCGCGAGCTGAGCGTGTGTCTAATCAAGCTGCTCACGGCCCGACTCGACCCGGTCACGACTCACTTTGACCCCCTACCGGATGGCCTCCCGCATATTGCCGGCAGGACCTCAGACCCCCAGGATCATGGGCAGTCGTTTTGGGCGCCGCCGGCCGCAGCGCTGATTCAGAGGTGCGCGCTTCCGGTATATCGGATGCGGCTCCCGCCATGGGCGCCACGACACTACTTCTTGGACGGACAAGGCACTTCTCGACCCCCTCCTCAAGAATCGAAGTTAGATCGAAACCAGAACCGATCGGCGCCTCGAGGCCTCAACCCCGAGGTGTCGGCAGGCAGCAGCTCCGCTACTGCAATTCGATGCGCTGCACGTTCGAGCCCGTGCTTCTATCTGAACTCGGTAGAGACCGGCTCCAGAATAAATTGGCAGGGGGTGCTGTCGAAGGAGTCGACTTGAGCGGTGATCTGAAGGTTGTCACCCACGCCTATCGTGTCGGAACCGTTGGACCCTGTGAGATTCAGGTCGAGTGTGGGATCCACATCCCTGAACTGGAAAGAGGGCCCGGTTATGGTGGTCTCGCTGTAATCTCCTGGCGCAATCAAGAAGTCATAGCGAGTTTTGTAACTGCCGTGATTTTGCATCGCACTGATGTTTCCATCGAATGCAATAGTTCTGTCCTTGTATTTGGTCGCGAATTCTGCATTCGCGGCGCTGCAATTGTCCGTCAGAGCCAGAAACGCTGCGAGATCCGGACTGTTTTCTACAGTGAGCACTTCTTCTGCGGCGTCGGGGCTGGCGGACGGCTCCTCATGCGGAGGTGCGGACTCCGAAGGCTCTTCCGCATCGTCAGGGAAAGAATGATAGGAAACGACGATCGTGACGTCGCGTTGGAAGACCTCGCCCTGCTCGAACGAAGCGACGCTATTGATTTCAACCTCTTTGACGGATCCTGGGCTATTTAGCCAACCGGAGATCAAGTCTCCCAATGCTTTCGTTTCGACATGGGCGAAACCGACCTCTTGCAGAGACTTCACCACATCTTGATACTCTTCGTCTTTGAAGTCCGCTGAAGATGCAGGCATGCGTGCCTGATCAGCGGCGAGGGTCGTGTCACTGCCGCAGGCCGCGACGGACAGAGTCAACGCCAATACCAGCCCAGCTGTGATGATCCGTTTGAGCACTTGAACTACCTCATTGTTTCGACTCGTTGCCTGTGACGCGCATCATTGGTCGGGTTTTCACTGTCCCAGCCGAGGCGCCTGATGTTTCGAACTTGTGACTGGCGGACCTGACCCGGCGAAGCGCCACGTAGATGCGCACGCCATCGGCGGAGGAGGGGACGGGAGTCTGCCTACTTGAGTAGGGCGCGGATGATCAGCACGATCAACCACAGACCCCCGGTGACGAGGGTCAGGACTGTATGCAACAGGATCGCGCCGCAACCGGGCTTGTTGTTCGCCATACGTTTCTACTTCCCCCACGTGCCTCGCGTTTTCGCACCATGACAAGTCACCGAGCCTCAGGTTGGCCCTAGCGATGCGGCGTGCTTTGAAGCTCTGAGTAGTGCCGGGAGTCTTGGACGCGCGGCCGACATGCTGATGAGCCCACAAGAAGTGCCGGACGGTCCACGAACGTTAGGTCTGCTTGAGCTGAATCCGCTAAAGCGGTGCTGGTGGTCTGCGGTCCATACTCCTAGGGCGGCGGCGATGTGCCTGAGACACCTCGGCCTCGAGAGTCATGGTGGTGTGACTTTCGACGCTCTGGGGCGGCGTTCTGTTATCGCTATTTGGCGCAACTGGACTGTCCGGCGGCATTTCGCTTGTAGAACCCAGCTGGCTACATATGACCTGCATAGAGCTCTCGTAAGCGTCATTCAACCTAACGAGAGAACACCCAATGACAACCGAACTCCCTGTCAGTGTGCCTGAGCCGTCGCCGTTCGCCCAGCTCTGGACTGTCACCGACATCGCTTCATACGGCCAGATCAAGGTCGGCACGGTGCGGAACTGGGCGAGTGCTGGGCGACTGCCCAAACCGGTACGTCTGGGGCGGGCAGTACGGTGGCGAGCCTGCGAAGTCGTCGCGTATTTCGCCCAGGACGGAGAGTAGCCATGGCGGGACGCCCACCCTTGGAGCTCGGTGCTTGGGGAAAGGTATCTTCTAGACGGACTCCACCCACCGACGCGAAGCCCGCCAGCTGGCGCGCTATGTTCCTCTATCGGGACAAGAACAGGGGCACGACCAAGCAGATCACCGCCTCGGACACCACTCAAGACAAAGCTGAAAAGAAGCTCCTCGCAAAGCTCAAGCGTCAACACCTGTCGGGGCCACACCGCGGTTCTGCCACGTTGTCTCCGGAGTCAACGGTGGGTGATCTGACCAGTGTGTACTTGGAGAAACTCGACGCATCTGACTTCGCCGGGGCGACAAAGACGCGGTACCGACAGACCATCACCGCGCATATCGTTCCAGAGATCGGAGAGATCCGGCTTCGAGAGCTCTCCTCGGGACGTTTCGCCAAACTGATCAATGATTTAGCTGAGACGAGTCTGTCAGAAGCGAAAATCGCCCGCGCTGTGTGCGTGAACATCTGCAAGGTAGCCCTTGAACATGATGCAATCGAAAAGAACCTGGCATATGGGGCGGCCGGCGGCCTGTCCAACCCCAAGAAGGAGGACCCTCGTGCGCTGACTCCGGACCAGACGTCGAGGCTATTCGACCAGTTGGAGAACGCCAAGCTGAAGAGCAAGAGGGGCCCGACATCCCGCAAGGGGTTCGATGATCTGATGGATGCCCTCCTTTTGCAGTTGGCGACGTCCATTCGAATCTCGGAGGCCACCGCAATTCAGGCTGCGGACGTGTCCGTCGACGACGACGGGGACACGATCCTGCGCGTTCATCAGGCCAACGTCTACCAGGCCGCGACTGGAAAGCTCGGGCCGCGCATCTATGAAAACCCGGGTTACCAATGGATTCAGCCCCACACCAAGGCCAAAGACATCCGCACTTTCAAGCTCCCCGAGTTCGCCATCGAGATTGTCAATCGCCGGATCAAAACCGCAGGTTCAAACGGGTTGCTCTTTCACACGTCAGAAGGAAGGCCTTTGAACCTGAACAATATGAGGCGAACACTTCGCAGTGTTACGGGCCACACGGAATTCTCCTTCGCGTCCACCCACACGATGCGCCGCAGTGTCGCTACTGCAGTAACAAATGATCCAGCCCACGGGGTGGCTGTCGCATCGCGCGTCTTGGCACACGCAGAACTCTCGACAACGATCCGCGCCTACGTGGAGCGGAAGACCGAGACGCCGGATGTGCGGAGTGTATCCAGTAAATTCGCTTGGAAGCGGACACCACTTTGACTGGCCAAGCATCAATCAGGCCACGGCCCAATACATCCTCCGTTGATGCCTGAGCCATAATCGTTGACCATGCCGTGGGAAACGTTTAATCAACGAATATCCGAGATGACAATAAAGGATTACGAATGATTCCAGGTGATGCAGAAAAGGCCCGACCCGCATGTTTCCACGGTTCGGGCCTCTGATTTTGCTAGCTGTGGTGCACCCCCCCGGACTTGAACCGGGAACCCACTGATTAAGAGTCAGTTGCTCTGCCAATTGAGCTAGAGGTGCGTGTTTCTCTACTCTCCGACCCGGGGTGACCCGAACCGACTCTAGATACTAACAGCACGATTACCTTCGGCGCCAATCGCGGTACAAACCGGAGAGTCGCGCCAAAATTACTAGTCTTGGTCTGTGACCCAGCCCCAGAAGTACTCCCTCGATGACGACCTCCAGCTCGCGACCGAGCTCGCCGATCTGGCCGACGCGATCTCGCGCGACCGGTTCACCGCGATGGACCTCGTCGTGACGACCAAACCCGACCGCACCCCGGTGACGGATGCCGACCAGGCCGTGGAGCGCGCGATCCGGACCGCCCTGGCCGAGCGGCGCCCGGCCGACGGCATCCTCGGTGAGGAATTCGGCACCGAGGGCACCAGCGTGCGGCAATGGATCATCGATCCGATCGACGGCACAGCCGGTTTCCTGCGCGGCATCCCGATCTGGGGCACCCTGATCGCCCTCGCCGTCGATGGCGATCCGGTGGTGGGGATGGCGAGCTCCCCAGCCCTCGGCAAGCGCTGGTGGGCGCGCACCGGCGGCGGCGCCTGGATGACCGACGA
The DNA here is from genome assembly GCF_004402815.1 of Cryobacterium sp. Hz7. Taxonomy (NCBI): domain Bacteria; kingdom Bacillati; phylum Actinomycetota; class Actinomycetes; order Micrococcales; family Microbacteriaceae; genus Cryobacterium; species Cryobacterium sp. Hz7. The sequence continues at coordinate 11,940 of NZ_SOFB01000030.1, read as the reverse complement.
GCGCACGCCCGGCGCCGACCCCGTGCGCCTGGCCGTGTCCGGCGTGACCAAGCTCGCCGACGCCTCGCTCAGCTACAACAGCATCCAGCAGTGGGACCAGACCGGGCACCTCGACGAGCTGATCACACTGTCCCGCCAGGTCTGGCGCACCCGCGCCTACGGCGACATGTGGTCGTACATGCTCCTCGCCGAGGGTCTGCTCGACATCGTAGCGGAATACGATCTGCAGCCCTACGATCTCGCGGCCCTGGCCCCGATCGTGCAGGAGGCCGGCGGCCGGTTCTCCTCCGCCGACGGCCGGCCCGGCCCCTGGCACGGCAGCGCTCTGGCCACCAACGGCCTGCTGCACGAGCCGGCTCTGCGGGCCCTCGGCTCAGCGACCACCACCACGGATGCACCCGCGTCCCCGAGCGCGCCGACCCGCTAACCGATGATCCCGCCGCGCACGCACCCCGGAACCCTGACCCTGCTGATCGCTGCGGCCAGCGTCCTGACCGCCAGCCTCACCGGCTGCAGCGTGATCGGCGACATGCTGCCGACGCCGGTCCGCAACGTGGCTGCCGTGCCGGCATCCGCTCTCGGAGAGGTCACCGCTGTGGCCGACCTTCTCGTCGGAGACTGCCTGCGTGAGGTTTCGGAGGGACTGGACGTGAACGCATCGATCGTTCCGCGGGTTTCATGCGACGAGAGCCACGAGTTCGAGGTATTCGCCCGGTTCCCGGTGCCGGGCGACGCCTTCCCCGGCGACAACGCCGTGACCGCAGTGGCGGAAACCGGCTGCGGTTCCCTGTTCGAGGACTTCGTGCTGCTCGAGTACCGGGCATCGAGTCTGGATTTCGCCTACCTCACCCCCACGGCGCAGAGCTGGGCCGACGCCGACGTCCTGGCCAGCCCGAACGGCCCGGGCAGCCGCGACGTCTCGTGCCTGATCACCGACCCGGCCGGCGCCGTGACCGGCACCCTGGCCGGCGCATCGCGCTGACCCGCGGCCATACTGTTGACCCATGAGGATCAATGCCTTCTCGGATGTCTCCCTGCGAGCGCTCATGTTCCTGGCGACGCTCCCCGACGGCGAGCTTCAGACCTCGCGGGTCATCGCCGAGGCGGTGGCCACCCCGTACAGCCATGTCAGCAAGGCCGTCATGCGACTCCGCGAGCTGGGACTCGTGGAGTCACTGCGCGGCCGTACCGGCGGAGTGAGGATCAGCCCGGTCGGGCGAACGGCCACCGTGGGCTGGCTGCTGCGCCAACTCGACACCCGCGACGATGTCGCCGACTGTGAGACGCCCCACGGTGACTGTCCGCTCAGTGGCGGCTGTGGACTCCGCGGGGGGCTCCGACGAGCACGGGAGGCGTTCTACGCCGAACTCGACGACCTTGTGATCGCGGCTCTTCCCCATATCGGCTTCCCCGCTCCCGTTGTCCTCGCGCTGGCACCCCCGCCGCCGCGCCGCGCCGATCGGGGGTAATGGGATACAACCCGATATTAAGCATTTGAAATGATACTTTTGGGTACGTCCCTCAATTGCTTGGAGTTTGCATGCTATCCACCCAGTCACTGCCCCTCATCAAAGCGACTCTGCCCCTGGTGGGCGAGCGCATGCCCGAGATCGCGAAGAACTTTTACGGCCGGATGCTGACCGCTCACCCCGACCTCTTCGACGGCCTCTTCAGCCGCTCCAACCAGAAAAACGGCTCGCAGCAGCAGGCCCTGGCCGGAAGTATCGCCGTCTTCGCGACCTACCTGGTGCAGAACCCCGACACCACGCCGGAGGCCATGCTCTCCCGCATCGCCCACAAGCACATCTCCCTCTCCATTGCGCCCGAGCAGTACGACATCGTCTACAAGTACCTCTTCGAGGCCATCGCCGAAGAACTCAGCGACGTCATCACGGCCGAGATCGCCGGCGCCTGGACCGAGGTCTACTGGCTGATGGCCCACGCCCTGATCAAGATGGAGAAGGGCCTTTACGCCGGTCTCGCCAGCGACAAGCCGCTCGCCCCCTGGGTCGTCGTGAAGAAGGAAGCGGCCGGCACCGACGCCGTCACATTCACCCTGGAGCCGGCCGACGACACTCCCGTGACGCCTGCCCTGCCGGGCCAGTACGTCAGCGTCACGGCCACCATGCCCGACGGCATCCGCCAGGTGCGCCAGTACTCGCTGTCGGCCGGCACGGCCACGACCCGCGTCTTCACCACCAAGCTCGACGCAGACGGCGAGGTCTCCCCCGTGCTGCACCGTGATGTGCAGGTCGGCGACACGCTCATCCTCTCCGTGCCGTGCGGCGACATCACCCTAGATCAGGGCACCGGCCCGCTGATCCTGGCCTCGGCCGGAATCGGCTGCACGCCCAGCGCATCGATCCTGCGCTCCCTGGTGGACACCGGCTCGAAGCGCGAGGTGCTCGTGCTGCATGCCGAGAGCAACCTCGAACGCTGGGCGCTGCGCGACCAGATGAGCGAAGACATCGCACTGCTGGAAGCAGCAGAGCTCGAACTCTGGCTGGAGATCCCGAGCGAGGGCCACCACGAGGGCTTCATGTCCCTTGAGAGCGTGACGATCCCGGCGGATGCCTCGGTGTACCTGTGCGGTCCGCTCCCGTTCATGCGCAGCCTGCGCTCACAGGCGCTGGAGTCCGGTGTGCCGGCCGACCGCATCCACTACGAGATCTTCGGCCCTGACCTCTGGCTTGCCGGCGTCTGATCCGCGCGGAATCTCAGCGCAGCCTCAGTGCTCGTCGCCCCATTCGGTGCCCTCGAGGTCGCCGCGCAATGTGCCGGTGACCTCGTCGACCGCCTCGCCCACGGTGCCCGCGAACCGCTCCGGTGGGAACCGTCGACTGAGACCGTAGTCGCGCAGGTGGTCCTTCACCGGACCCTTCATCTCGGCGAAGATCAGCGTGATCCCGCGTGAGGCGAGGAAATCGTCGAGTTCCAGAAGTTCTTCCACGGCGGTCGTGTCGATCTCTGTGATCGGCTCGGCCGCCAGGATGACCGTGTGCACGTCACTCCCTGCCTCGGTGACGACGCGACGCACGAAGTCGTCGAAAATGCCGCCGTTGGCGAAGAACAGCGGCGCGTCGAAGCGCACGATGACGACGCCGGGCAACCGCTCGCCCTCCGGATGACGGGACAGGTCGTGGTACCCGCGCAGCCCACGGATGCGCCCGAGCTCAGCCCGGTAGGGTCGCCAGGCGTGGCTCACGAATGCCCCGAGGGACAGCACGATCGCCACGCCGATGCCCTCGATCACGCCCACGACCACGACACCGAGGAACGACGCGATGGACAGCGCGGCATCCACTTTGTTCATCCGCACGAGGGCGAGGAACCCCTTCACGTCGATCAGACCGGCGGCCGCGACGATCACGACGGCAGCGATGGTCGCCGAGGGCAGGTAGCCGGTGAGTCCGGGCGCCAGCAGCATGAACACCACGATGAGTGCGGCGCCGACCACGCCCGTGAGCTGGGTTCGTGCGCCCGCGCTCTCGGCAACGGGGGTGCGCGAGGACGACGCCGAAATGGGGAAGCCGCCGAGCAGACCGCCCGCGATGTTCGAGGCGCCGATCGCCGCCATCTCCTGACTCCCGTCGACACTCTCGCCGCGGCGCGCGGCGAACGTGCGCGACAGCACGGCCGTATCGGCGAAGGCGATCAGGGCGACGCCGAGGGCGGGAAGGGCGAGCGCGGCGACATCCGCCCAGACCAGACCGCCGAGCGCCGGAGCGGGCAGTCCCTGCGGCATCGCCCCGACGACGGGTATGGTGCTGTGAAGCCCGAGTACGGCAGTCAGCAGTGTCGCCAGCACGACGGCCACTAGCACGCCGGGGATCCGAGATCTGCCCCAGGACAGACCCACGATGATGAGCAGCGACCCGAGTCCGAAGAGCAACGCGGTGAGGTTGACTTCGCCCCCGGCGATACCGGCCCCGATTGCGATCACGTCGGCAATCGGCGGACCCGAGTCGATCGAAAATCCCAGCAGCGCCGGCAGTTGGGAAATGATCACCAGGAGTCCGAGGGCATTCAGGTAGCCGACCCGGATGGGCTTGGAGAGCAGGTCGGTCACGAATCCGAGGCGGAGCAGTCCGCCCAGCAGGAGGATCAGGCCGACCATGATCGCGAGAAGTCCCGCCAGGGCCACCGCTCGGTCATCGTCGCCGAGGGCAAGCGGCAGGATCACGGCCGCGATGATCGGCGCCAGGGCCGAGTCGGGGCCGAGCACCAGCACGCGAGAGGGGCCGAACAAGGCATATGCCGCCAACGGAATGATCGTGGCGTACAGGCCGGTCTCTGGCGGCAGGCCGGCCACCTCGGCGTAGCCGATGCCCACCGGGATCAGCAAGGCGGTGAGCACAAGCCCCGCTCTCAGGTCAGGGAGCAGCCAGGCGCGCCGGTAGGTGAGCGCGGTATCGACACCCGGCACCCACTTCTTCACCCACGCAGCCGCCATTGAGTTCCTCCCGGCCCATCTTCCCCCATAACCACGACGCAAAAAGGCCCGAACCCCATGAGGGGTCGGGCCTTCCGGCTCAACAACGTGTGACAGCAACCGGTGGTGGAGATGGGGGGAATTGAACCCCCGTCCACTGCTGTGGTCATATGCCTTCTACGGGTGTATCCAGTGAAATCGTTCTACTCGGCTCCGGAATTTGCCGCTGGCATCTAATCCGACGAGCCCAGCCCTCGTTTGAGTCCCCCTACACCCCGCGGCTCAGAGTAGGAGCAATCTCTCTAAATGACGTCAGGGTCCGGGTAGAGAGCATTCCCGGCCTGGCGGACTTCTTAGTGCGCTCGCTTAGGCAGCGAGGGCGAAGTCAGTGCGGTTTGATTTGGCACTTATTGTTTTGCAGAGATCGTTTACGAGATAACCCTGCATCCTCGACCCGCTTCTCATAATTGCGCAGGCAATGTCGAAACCGATCATCCCCATGTGCACTCACTGCCACCATGGCGGCATTCAAGTGGGTCACTGTCACACGCTGTTGAGTTTTCAATCTGCTGAGTGTCAATCCTCACGGCCCGAATGGATCGTGCAGCCCTTTAGCTTACAATACGACGAGGTGGAAGGCTAGTCGCCGAGGTTTTTTCGGGCGGAGATGGCCCGGTCGGACTCGCGCTTGTCCTGGCGCTCGCGCAGTGTCTGGCGCTTGTCGTACTCCTTCTTGCCCTTGGCGACCGCGATCTCCACCTTGGCCTTGCCGTTCTTGAAGTAGAGCCGCAGCGGGACGAGCGTGTAGCCGCCCTCTTTGGTTTTGTGGCTGATTTTGATGATCTCCTGCTTGTGCATCAGGAGTTTGCGCTTGCGCCGCGGCGGGTGGTTGGTCCACGTGCCGGCGACGTACTCCTGGATGTGCACGGCGTCCAGCCAGATCTCGCCGTTCTCGATGAAAGCGTAGCCGTCGACGAGCGAAGCCCGACCGGCCCTGAGAGACTTGACCTCGGTGCCGCTGAGTACCATTCCGGCCTCGTAGGTCTCCTCAATGAGGTAATCGTGGCGTGCCTTGCGATTGGTCGAGACGACCTTCTCGCCTATTTCCCTGGGCACGGCATACTCCTCGACTCGGTGGATGTGTTCGGACGCGATGCCGACCAGCCCACCAGTCTAGCGCTCTGGGGGCGGGCCGAGCGGAGTAGGTCAGACCTTCAGATAGCGCGTGATGGCGAATTGAGCGGAGAAGGCCGCCAGCACCGCGCCGACCACCAACAGGATCGGAACCACCACGAGGGCGTCTTGCATGCCGACGAGGGAGAAGTTGGTCAGACGTTCGCCCAGATAGCCCTGCACGAACCAGTACACGAGACCGAGAACGGCGCCTCCCGCCAGCAGCGATCCCAGCAGAGCCGCGAAAACACCCTCCAGGATGAAGGGCGTTTGAATGAACCGATTGGATGCCCCGACCAGCCTCATGATGCCCAGCTCGCGCCGCCTGGAGAACGCGGAGAGACGGATGGTGGTGGCGATCAGCAGGGCCGCCGCCACAAGCATCAGCGCGGCGATGCCGATCGCGGTGTAACTGGCAACGTTCAGCACGGAGAAGATCTGGTCCAGGTACTTTCGTTGGTCCGCGACGTTCTCCACCCCGGCGACGCCGGACAGAGCCTCTACGAGCACATCCGATTGCGAGGGATCGCCGAGGTTGACCCAGAAGGTTTCGTTCAACTGGTCAGCGGTGACGTAGTCGACCACCGGGTTGTCGGCGAACTGCTTCTTGAAGTTCTCGAAGGCCTGGTCGTGAGTCTCGAAGTAGTACTTGTCGATGAACGGTGACAGGGTAGGGGTCTCGAGCTGCGCCTTGACCGTGTCAATCTGTTCGGGCGTGGCCTCCCCGGCCGTGCACGTCTCACCCGACGAAATGGCGGTGCACATGTAGATGCCCACCTGGGCGCGGTCGTACCAAAAGTTCTTCATCTGGCCGATCTGCATCTGCATCAGGATCGCGGCGCCGACGAAGGTTAGCGAGATGAAGGTCACGAGCACCACGGAAACGACCATGGAAGCGTTGCGGCGCAGGCCGTTGGCTGCTTCGGAGAGCACGAGTCCGAGTCTCATCGGGTGGGCCCTACATTCTGTTCGCCAGTCTGGTCCGGTTTTTCGCCCGGCGCGCGCAGCCCGAGCTTCTCGGCCAGGGTCAACTGCTCCGGTACGTCGTGCTGAGTGATCGGAAGAACCGGCCGGGTCATGGCCCGGCTCAGGTCGGTCATCGAAGCATCGGCGGCGGAATCCGCTTCTGCTTCTGCGTCCGTTTCTGCTTCTGCTTCTGCTTCTGCTTCCACTTCCACTTCCACTTCTGCGTCCTCGGACGATCCGTCGTCGAGGGGCGCCGGATCGGCCGGACCCTTCGCGGCTGAGAACGGGGCCGCGGCAGGCTCGGCGACCGGCGCCGGCACGGGAACCGGTGGAAAGGTGAGGGGAGGGTGCGACGCAGGCAGAACCTCGTCAGTGGGCACGGCGGTAGGGGCGGCGGCGGCCGGCGCGAAAGTGGATGACGGTGCCGCAGCCGCAGGTGCCGCAGCCGCAGGTGCCACACCCGACGAGCCACTGGGAACCTCTCGGGCGGAACGGCGCCCGGTGCCGGCGGTGGTGGTGGGGATGGCCGCGGTGGCGTAGCCACCCTGGCGCTCGTCGCGCACGATGCGTCCGCCGACGAGTTCGATCACACGGCGCTGCATCTGGTCGACGATTCCGGCCTCGTGGGTGGCCATGATCACGGTCGTGCCGGCGGCGTTGATACGTTCGAGCAGGGCCATGATGCCGGCGCTGGTGGTGGGGTCGAGGTTTCCGGTGGGCTCGTCGGCCAGCAGGATCTGCGGCTTGTTCACGATGGCGCGGGCGATGGCAACACGCTGCTGCTCACCACCGGAGAGTTCGTGAGGCAGGCGCAGCGCCTTTTCGGCCAGTCCGACCATCTCGAGGGTGTCGGGTACGGCTTCCTGGATGAACCCGCGCGACTTGCCGATCACCTGCAGACTGAAGGCCACGTTGTCGAAAACGCTCTTATTCGGCAGCAGGCGGAAGTCTTGGAAGACGACGCCCATGTTGCGGCGGAAATAGGGCACCTTGCGGTTGGAGATCGACCGCAAGTCCTGTCCGAGCACGTGAATGCTGCCGCTGGTGGGCCGGTCTTCCTTCAGCACAAGGCGGAGGCAAGTCGATTTCCCCGAGCCGGAAGCACCGACGAGAAAGACGAACTCTCCGCGCAGCACCTCGACGCTGATGGCGTCCAGTGCCGGTCGGTTCGTTCCCGGATACTTCTTGGTGATGGTGTCAAAACGAATCATGGCCCCTTGAGCCTAGGCAGGCATCTTGATAATTCCTACTCCGACATACCTAACCGGTGACAGACCCGCAGATCAAGGCTCTAACCCTGCGGCGCCTGCTTGCGCCAACGGATGCCGGCGGCGATGAAACCGTCAAGGTCGCCGTCGAACACCTGGCCGGGATTGTTGACCTCGTAGTTGGTGCGCAGGTCCTTGACCATTTGGTACGGCGCGAGCACGTAGCTGCGCATCTGGTCGCCCCAGCTGGCCGTGATCACCCCGGCCAGCTCCTTCTTGGTGGCGGCTTCCTGCTCGCGCTGCAGCAACAGCAGCCGGGACTGCAGCACGCGCATGGCGGCGGCCCGGTTCTGGATCTGGCTCTTCTCGTTCTGGCAGCTCACCACCGTGCCCGTGGGCAGGTGGGTGATGCGCACGGCGGAGTCGGTCGTGTTCACGGACTGGCCGCCGGGTCCGCTGGAGCGGAAGACGTCGACCCGGATGTCGTTCTCGGGCACCTCGATCGACTCGGTCTGCTCGATCAGCGGAACCACCTCCACTGCGGCGAAGGAGGTCTGGCGTTTACCTGCGGAGTTGAACGGGCTCATCCGCACGAGGCGGTGCGTGCCGGCCTCGACGCTCAGCGTGCCGAAGGCGTAGGGCGCATCCACCTGGATGGTCGCGCTCTTGATGCCGGCCTCTTCGGCGTAGCCAACGTCGAGCACCTGCACGGGGTAGTTGTGCTGCTCGGCCCAGCGCAGGTACATGCGCAGCAGCATCTCGGCGAAGTCGGCCGCGTCGACGCCGCCGGCGCCGGAACGGATGGTGATGACCGCCGGACGCACGTCGAATTCGCCGTTGAGCAGCGTGTGCACCTCGAGGTCGCCGAGCACCTTCGTGATGCTCGCGAGTTCCGTGGTGGCCTCGTCAGCCGATTCCTGGTCACCCTCGGCGTTGGCGAGTTCCACCAGCACCTCAAGGTCGTCGAGGCGGGACTCGATGCTCACGATGCGGGCCAGCTCCGACTGGCGATGGCTCAGCTGGCTGGTCACCTTCTGCGCGTGGTCGGAGTCGTCCCACAGATCGGGCGCACCGGCCTGTTCATTCAGGTCGGCGATATCGGTGCGGAGTCGATCGATATCGATCACCGACCGGATGTCGTCGAACGTGGCCCGCAGTGCGGCGATCTGCTCCGAGAATTCCAGCTCAATCATGTCGAACCCCAGCCTACCGGGCCACCCGGTCACGGCTTCCGCTCGTGGAGTCCGCTTTCAGCGCCGGATGCGGCTGGTCCGGACCCTGGAAAGGTCCATGCTGACCATTCCGTGTGGCCGCGGTTCGTGCACGGCGGAATGCCCTGCCCGGCGTCAACCAATTCGACGGAGATTCTCGTGTGAAAGCGCTCTTTCGGCCCGCTCAGGGCTGATTCAGGCAGAATCTCCGTCGAATTCGTTCGGGTCGAAGCTGCCGTAAGGGTGCGGACTCGAAACACCAACACCCGCCCGGGGATAACATCGACAAGCCATGAGTAACGCCGACCGCCCCTTCCAGATGCGTTCCGTCGCACTCGCCGCGTTCCTGCCGACCCTCCTGTTCTCGATCGGCGAGGGCGCGATCATCCCGCTGATCCCGATCGTGGCCAACGACCTGGGTGCCACACTCGCGATCGCAGGGTTCATCGCCGCCATGATTATGGTGGGTGAACTGGCCGGGGACATCCCCAGCGGCTGGGTGGTCTCCCTCATCGGGGAGCGCAACGCCATGATCTGGGCATCCTTGCTCACGATCATCGCCGTCCTGATCTGCATCGTCGCTCCCAACCCGCTCGTGCTGGGCATCGGCATCTTCCTGATCGGCCTGGCCACCGCCGTGTTCGCCCTGGCCCGCCACGCGTTCATGACCAGCTACGTGCCTCTGGCCTACCGGGCCCGGGCGCTGTCGACCCTCGGCGGCATCTTCCGCGCCGGCTGGTTCATCGGCCCGTTCATCGCCGCCGCCCTGCTCAGCCTCACCGACAGCACCGAGTCGGTGTTCTGGGTGTTCGTGGTCTGTTGCCTCGGCGCGGCCGCGATGCTGCTCCTGCTGCCCGATCCCGAGAGCACTTTCGGTGGCCCGCAACTGGTGAAGGCGCCCGACGGATCTGTCATGCCGGCCGGGCGGGAGCTCGCGGCCGAGGAATCCCAGGGGCTGTTCCGCACCATCTGGGGCCACCGAGCTGTGCTCCTGCGCCTTGGCACGGGCGCGGGCCTGATCGGGGCGATGCGCGCCTCCCGCACGGTGCTGCTCCCGCTCTGGGCGGTCAGCATCGGCATCAGCGTCCCCGACATCGCCCTCATCATCGGCATCGCCGGCGCGGTCGACTTCGCCCTCTTCTACGTCAGTGGCCAGATCATGGACCGTTTCGGCCGCCTGTGGACCGCCATCCCGTCGATGATCGGCCTAGGTGCCGGGCACCTCATTCTCGCGTTCACACACGACTTGCCCGGCAACGTGGAGTGGTTCGTCGCCGTGGCCATGATCCTGTCGCTCGCCAACGGCATCGGCAGTGGCCTCCTGATGACGCTCGGCGCCGACCTGGCCCCGAAAAACAACAGCCCGGCACCGTTCCTGGGCGCATGGCGCTTCACCGCCGACCTGGGCGGGGCCGTCGCCCCCCTGGCCGTGGCCGGCCTGACCGCGGTCGCCACCATCTCGATTGCCAGCGTCGTGATGGGAGTGTTCGGACTGTTCGGCGCCGTGATTCTGGGCCGCTACATCCCCCGCTACGCGCCTCGCCGGCCGCGCATGCGTCCCTGACGCTGCCTCGGCCCCAACGCGCTGAATCCGGGGGAATGGGAGTCCGACCGAGGGCGTTTAATGGTCGTATGCCCCTCATCGGAGAATACGAGCCCGGCACCCAGCAGTGGGTGCGCGACCAGGTCGACCTGTACGAAAGCTCCGGAGGCACGGAAGGCACCACCCTGCGCGGGATGCCCGTCATCGTGCTCACCACCCTCGGGGCCAAGTCGGGCAAGCTGCGCAAGACCCCGCTGATGCGCGTGGAGCACGAGGGTGCCTACGCCGCCATCGCCTCCCTCGGCGGCAGCCCGAAGAACCCCGTCTGGTACGGCAATGTGGTGGCCCACCCTCTCATCGAGCTGCAGGATGGCCCCAGCCGTCAGGACATGCTGGCCCGCGAGGTCACCGGCACCGAACGCGCTGCGTGGTGGGAGCGGGCCGTGGCCGCGTTCCCCGACTACGCCGACTACGAAAAAAAAACCGACCGGGTCATCCCGGTGTTCGTGCTGGAAGCGGTTCCCCCCGCCGCTCCCGCTGCCGGCGCTCCCGCCACTACGACTGCCGCCGCGGCTGCTCCCGTCTCCTGACGGTGGCACGCGCGCGAATACCCGCGGTCCCCGAATCGACCGAATCGTGTTGGCCGGCCTGACCGACTCCGACGGCAGCCACCTCCGCGCCGGTGACAGCCGGGAGGCCGAGCGCTTCAGCGCATGCGACCTGTCCGGCCGGGACCTGACCGGCATCGGCCTCCAGGAGTGCGAGCTGCGCGGAGTCTCCCTCAGCGACACGCAGCTGCGCGGGGCATCCGTCGCCGACTGCGCGGCCGGCGAGCTGCACGCGGCCGTCTTCTGCGCGCCCCGCTCGAGCTGGCGGGACGTCAGGGTGGAGCACTCCCGGCTCGGGTCGCTCGAGCTCTACGAGGCCACCCTGCGCTCGGTGCACATCGACGAGTCCAAGCTCGACTTCGTGAACCTGCGCGGGGCGACGCTGACCGATGTGCTGCTCTCCAACTGCATCATCGAGGAGCTCGACCTCGGAAGCGCCACCGTGCAGCGCTTCGAGATGCGCGACTGCCGCGTCGGCACCCTCGATGTGACCCGTGCCACCCTCAAGGACGCCGACCTACGCTCGAGCGACTTCAGTGCCATCCACGGGCTTGAGGGGCTGCGCGGCGCCACCATCGATGACGCACAGCTCAGCCTGCTTGCGCCCGTTTTCGCCGCACACCTCGGCATCATCGTCACCTAGCCGAGTCAGTCCCCTAGCCGCGGGCGCTGCGCAGATAGCCCGCCCCTAACGAATTCGACGGAGATTTTGGCTCTCCTGCTGCTTCTGTGGGTTAATCCCGGCCGGGGAGCACTGGTTTGTGGCCGCCGAGGCTGAGCATGGCGAGGGCGATGAGGG
>NZ_SOFB01000038.1:0-15445 GCF_004402815.1 Cryobacterium sp. Hz7 | reverse complement strand
CTCGGCGGCGGCAGCGGCGCGGCTCGGCGTCGGCTCGGCGGCGGCAGCGGCGGCAGCGGCGCGGCACCGGCACCGGCACCGGCACCGGCACCGAGCATAATCGCCTCGGAACACTCCAATCCGCGGACCTTCAGCGCCCACGGTCATTGGGCACACTCATCTGGCCGGGGAGGGGTCAGTTGGTGAGGGACTAATTGAGGATGAAGAACTGGTCCGCGATCTCGACCCGGGAACCACGCGGCACCAGATAGCGCCGGCCGGGTTCGCAGCGCACCGCCACCGCATCCGGGCGACGGATGATGGTGCCATTGCCCGAGTACCGGTCACTGACCCAGAACTCGCCATCGTACTGGCCGAACTCGAGGTGGCTCTTCGACACCGAACGGCCGAGGTCGTTGATCTGCACCAGGATGTCGACGCGTTCGGTCGGCTGGGGGAGCGGCCGGCGACCGATCAGGCCGGTGCCGAGGGCCGAGATCGTCTCCCCCGTGCTGAACTGGAGCACGAACAGGGACGCGGTAGGGGCGGGGGCGGGTTCCGGAGCCTGGAGCGGCACTGGGGCGGGAGCCTCGACCGGAGCCGACACAACCGGCACCGACACAACCGGCACCACGACCGGCACCGACACGACCGGCACCGAGATCACGGAGCGCCGACGGAGCGGCAGGATGACCGTTGTGTCGCTGGGCCGCGGGTCCGGTCGCTTCCGGGTTAGCGGGGTGGCCGTGCTCGAGCTGCCGCATTCGCCGCAGAACATGGCGCCGACGGGAAGCTGCGCACCGCAGATCAGACAGTTCATGGGCGGGCTCCTCCCGGTGCAGGGCCGCTCCCGCTCGGGGCAGTTCGGCGAACGGATGCCCCTCCAGCGTACCGACCCAGCGAACGCAACGACACGAGGGCCCGAAGCCGGTCGGTGCGCCTGCTCCCCGCGTTGAGCGAGCGACGCAGGTCGGTGACCGCGGTCCACACGTCCTCGGCGGCGGCATTGCCCGGCCGTTCCGGGGAGAACACGGCACGGTCAACGGCGACGGCCAGTGTCAGAGGTTCCGCTCCCGGCACCAGCGCGGCCACTTCCGTGCGGGTGGCCCCCACCGGAACATCGATGCCATGGTCCACGGCGGCGTCGGTGAATTCTCGCCAGCCGCCCCGAATCCGGTCGAGCGGTGTGGACCGGGTGCGGCGCAGTTGCCGCCTGCGTGCTTTGGCCAGGGCGATCAGCAGGAGGGGCGAGATCAGTACGCCGAGACCGAGGAGCGTCCAGGCGGCGATGGTCGCCGCGGCGAGCAGGAAGACCAGCAGCGGGTTGAGCGGTTCCGGCGGGTCGTCGCTGGTGCTCTCCGGCGGGGCTGGCTCGCGCAGTTCCACCGGGTCGGGGAGGGCCGGGGGCACAACCGACTGCGGCCGGGAAACAACCGACGGGTCATCGGGGGCCCGAGCCGGGATGTCCCGCACGGCCGGGTTCGGATCGATCGTGGCCCAGCCCTCGGTAGAGGAAACCTCAATCCACGCCGAGATGTCGGAACCGACGACGGGGACCGCCTCGGCCCCGGAGGCGGCCTCGGCGCCGGCGGCCGCCTGCGGCACGAAGCCGATGACGACCCGGGCCGGGAAGCCGAGCCGGCGCGCCATCAGGGCCGCGGCCACGGCGTACTGCTCGGCGTCGCCAAGCATGGGCTGGTCGGTGAACAGCTCGCTGATGCGGTCGGCGCCGTGCCCGGACCGGCTCGCCGGTTCGTCCGGAAGGATGCCGTGGCTGATGTAACCATCCGTTTTCAGGCCGTCGAGCATGGCCTGCAGCTGCACACCGGGCGGGTCGCCGGCTTGCACGTAGCGGGCGAGCGTCTGTTCGACCTCGTCCGGCAGAACAGCGGGCGCAGGCAGCACGGCGCTGCCGGGTCGCAGGTCGGCCAGGCTGTCCGGTGACCGCGGGATGACGCCCACGCTCTGGTAACCATCGCCCCGGACCAGCCCGGTGAGCACCGCGGCCGTGCCGCTGTTGTCGTTGTAATAGAAGGAGTCGGAGCGCAGGATCCGGGTGGGGCCGTTGAACGTGATGCGTTCGAGCTGGCCGGCGCCGGGCACCCAGACGCCGGTGTAGCCCTCGACGGTCACCGTGAGGGTGGCCGGGTCGCCGTCGACCAGGGACTGGTCGAGACGGTCCGGCAGCCGGGTGAAGGAGCCGGACGCGCTGCTGACCTGGTCGCTGCCGACCGAGTAGACGATCCCGTCGTAGCTGTCCAGGGTGGCCAAGCGGAGGCGGCCGCCGCTCGGGAGGCCGGTCACCTCGAGAAGCACCGCATCCGCCCGCCCGGCCTGCAGGTAACCGCGGAATTCGCTCAGCGGGCTCGGGTAGTCCCGAGGGTCGAACGGCTGCTGCACCCGAGCGCGCAGCACGTCGCGCGGCACGTCGGCCGGCAGCACGACCGCGGCCCCGGTTCCCGCGGCGATCGCCACCGCCACGATCACGGCTGCGCTGACCAGCCCGCGGGCCGCCGCGAGCCGCCGGTCGGACGACGACGCCGTGCTGCGGCGGGATTGCTGCAGGGCGAGCCGCACGCCGGAACGGCGGCGCATCCAGCGAAACCAGAGCAGCCAGAACAAGAGCACGACAAAGAGGCCGAGACCGGTTCCGATCGGCATGGTCGCGACCGTCGGGCCCAGCACGATGCCGCTGACGAACAGGATGGCGGGGGCCAGTGTGCCGAGCTCGCCGACCGGGGCGCGGAGGGCGACCGACAGACCGATCACGGTGCTGAGCAGCACCAGAATGAAGGCGGGCACGAGCAGCGCCTGATAGGAACCGACCGGAAGCACGATGGTGACGAGCTGTTTCCAGCTCAGCGCGGTCGCGGCGAGCAGGTCGAGCAGGCCGTCCGGGGTGGGCAGGATGCCGCGCACCGCCCGACCAGGAACGGCCAGTGGCACCCCGGCGAGTAGGTAGACCCCCACGGTGGAAAGCGCCACCAGCCAGGTGCCCCAGCGGAACAGCGCCCCCAGTATGGCGACGACGGTACCCAGCACGAAGGTGACGCCGACCAGCACGATGAACTCGCGGCTCTGATAGACCGGCCAGAGCGAGGCGCTCGCGATCAGGGTCGCCAGGAGCAGCCCGACGGTGTTGCCGACGATGAAGCGCCAGTCCAGACGGATGCCGCGGACCGCCATCCCGCCTCGGCGCGCGCCGCCCCTCCTCACCCACCGCGCGCTCATGCCGCCTTCGTTCGGGCGAGACTGTGCTGCAGGTCGTCGAGGTAGCCGATGGTGAGCACGCTCAACTCGGCCACGCGGCGGAGGCTGGGGACGGTCTCCGGGGCGCAGATCACGGCGACCACGTCGACGCCGGCCGGAAAACGGCTGGCGGCCGTGCGCACCTGCGTGAGGGTGGTGGCCGACCCGCACACCAGGAAGGCCACCGAGATGCCGGCCACGGTGTCCGCTGCGGCCCTGGCCAGCTCGCTGACCGGCAGGGCGGCCAAGGAGCGTTCCACGCCGCTGAGATCGTCGAGCAGCCGGGTGCGGGTGAGGGTGCTCAGCGGACGGAGTCCCGGCATCCGTCGTCGGCTGGAGTCCGGCGGCACCGCACTGGCGACAACGGAGACCGTGCGCGCGTCGCGGATGGCCCGCACCCCCAGGCTGCCGGCGACGCTGACGGCCATCTCGAATTCGTCCTCGCCGGCATAGTCGGACTGCGCCAGGCTGAGAGCGACCATGAGGTGGCTGCGGCGGGATTCCTCGAACTGGCGCACCATGTAGCGGCCGGTCTTCGCGGTGCTCTTCCAGTGGATGGTGCGCCGCTCATCCCCGGGCACGTATTCGCGCAGCGCGTGGAACGAGACGTCGCTGTTGGTCAGGTCACGGGTGGGATTGCCCTCAAGGTCGCGGATGAAGCCCGTGCTCATGCTCGGGATCGAGACCGTGCGCGGGTGCACGAACAGCGAGACCTGTTCGGCCCAGACGATCTCCCGGCGCAGTAGCCCGATCGGGTCGGCGCGCGCCGTCCGCACCGGACCGATCGGAATCACGCCGCGTCTGCGGGTCGGCACGATGAAGACGTCCGAAAAGTCCTCACCGCGGGCGAGGCTCGGCATCGAGAATTCGGCCAGCCCGGAGCCGACCGGCACCTCGACGCCCACGCCCGGCAGCCTCCGGCGGGTCGGGTTCAGCACGCTCACCTGGCCGGGCACCCGCTCCCCCACGACCACCCGCTCCACGGGCAGGTGCAGGTGGATCTCGAACGCGTTCCGACCGATCAGGAAACAGGATGCCGCCACCAGGAGCACGAGCCCGGCCCAGCCGATCACGATCAGCTCGGTCCAGCCCAGCGCATAGCCGAACAGGAACGAGACCCCCACGACCGCCAGGACGGCCCAGCCGAGCGGGGTGACCACGGACAAGACCGCACGCAGGGCGCCAGCGACACGAGCACCGCATTCCCGCCCGAACCGGACTCCCGCCGCGGCGAAGTCGGCCAGCCGGCCGTCACCGGAGACTGCGACCGGCAGAGTAGCGGGCGGCGCGGGCGCGAGCAGCGCAGGCGCGGTAGCTGTGCCTGCGCCCGGACCCGGCACGATCTGCGTCACGCAGCCTGCCTGTCGCTGGGCGGCGGAGTCTCGATCAGCACCCGGGCGATCACACTGGAGGCGGTGACACCGTCGAATTCGGCTTCGGGGTCGAGCACGAGCCGGTGCCCGAGCACGGCGTGAGCCAGCTCCTTGATGTCATCGGGCACCACGTAGTGGCGGCCGTTCGCGGCGGCGAGGGTCTTCGCGGTGCGGATCAGCGCGAGCGCCCCGCGCACGCTGACGCCCAGACGTACCTCGGAGCTCGTGCGGGTGCCGTCGATCAGTCGCGCCACGTAATCGTTGATGGTGGCGTCGACGTAGACGGTGCGGGCCAGGGCGGCCAGTTCGACGACGGTCGCCGCGGACACCACCGGAGGCACGGTCACCTCGTGCGCGCGCTGCCCGGCACCTTCGAGGATGCGAATGGTCGAGGCGTGGTCCGGGTAGCCGATGGAGGCCTTCATGATGAATCGGTCCAACTGCGCCTCGGGTAGCCGGTATGTGCCGGCCTGCTCGATCGGGTTCTGGGTGGCGATCACCATGAACGGGGCCGCCACCGGGTGGGTGACGCCGTCGGCGGTGATCTGACCCTCCTCCATCACCTCGAGCAGCGCGGCCTGGGTCTTCGGGCTGGCCCGGTTGATCTCGTCGGCCAGAACGATGTTGGCGAAGACCGGCCCGCGGTGGAATTCGAACGCCCCGCTGCGCTGGTCGTAGATGCTCACCCCGGTGATGTCGCCCGGCAGCAGGTCGGGGGTGAACTGCACCCGGTTGCTGGTACCGCGCACGCTCTGTGCGATGGCGCGCGCGAGCGAGGTCTTGCCGGTGCCGGGCACATCCTCGAGCAGCAGGTGTCCGCCGCTGAGAAGCGCGGTGAACGACATCCGGATGACGTGGTGCTTGCCCAGCAGCACCTGCTCGACCCCGGTCACCAGTCGGTCGAAAACGTCGGCGAACTGGGCCGCCTGCTCCGCGGTCATCGTCATGGGGTGATCACTTTCGTTGGTTCACGGCGCATAGGTATAGGTCTGATTATTCACGGTCACCGCCAGAAGCACGGCACCGGCCGGCGGGGGCGGCGCGCCGGTGCCGAACCTGCAGGTGTTCGGGGAGTCGGCATCCCGCGGGGTCACCGTGGCGTCGCCGGGCACCGAGCAGCTGTAGGCGGCGGGAAGGCCGTTGTTCTGAGGCCCATTGGTCCAGCTGATGACTCCGGTGGCCGGGTCGTAGGCAAGCCCGGTCACGGTGAAGCTGACGGAGGCCTCGGGCGCGGTCAGCGTGCCCGACCACGGCCCGCACGAGCCCCAGTCGGTACAGGCCGAAACCTGATAACGCACGATCTCACCGAACGGGAGACTCAGAAGTTCGCGCGGCCAGCCGGCCCCGCCGAAGACGTTCTCGGATCTCGGAACGACCCCGCCGGAGCCGTCGACCGCGCGCAGCCGGTAGTCCCGGATGCCCGCACTCGGGTTGATCCCGTCGACGCGCAGATCCCAAGCATCGCCCCGCGCCGCCATGGTGCTCTGCACATCGGTGACAGGTCCGGGCGCCGGGCGCACGAGAACACTCGCCACCGCCGTCGGGGCGCAGCCGGCCTTGTTGTACCCCCAGACGGCGAAGTAGTAGCGGCCGTTGTCCGCGAGGAGGCTATCGAACACGGTGCTGGTCGCGTCACCGCCGAGCGCCTTCTGCTGGGCGACGATGCCGCCCTCTGTCGGTGGCTGAAGCTCCCCCGACGCGGACACCGTGCACGCCTGCGCACCCGTCGGAACCTGATCTTCGCGCAGCCGCTGCACGAAGTAGCCGCCGATGAGGGCGCCGCGGCCGTCGAACCCGTCCCACGTCACGGTCACCGCTCCGTCGGCGTCGGCCGCGCTGGCCGTGATCGCGCCGGCGCGGGCCGGGCCGAACGGCGTCGCACTCCCCGCCGCGCTGTTCCAACCGGCCAGGGCCGGGTAGGCGTCGTTGCGGGCGCTGACCGTAAAGGGAGTGTTCACGCCGTTGACGAGGCCCATCACGTCGACGGAGCAGGTTCCCGCCGCGCAACTCGATCCGGAAGCGCTGACCTCCTCCTGGACGGCGCCGTTCCGGGTCACCACATAGCCGCGAATCGCCGTCCCGCCGCCCACCGGGGCAACGGTGTTCCAGCGCAGGCGCAGCCCGCCGTCGAGCGGCTCCGCAACCAGGCCGGTCGGCGCGGTCGGCACCGAGTCGGACCAGACCCGATCGGACAGCACGGTCGCCTCGGACAGCCCGATCCCGTTCTGCGCGGCGACCGACACTCGCAGAGCATTGCCCTGGCCGTTGCCGGGCGTCGCGACCTGGCAGGAGGTCGCTGAGCAGAGCGAGGTGGACAGCACGGCCCGCGACGCGGCGTCGAGGAGGGAAATCTGATACCCGGTGATCGCTGAGTTGTTGAAGGCCCCGGCGTTGAACGAGAAGGACAGGCCCCGATCGAAGAAGCCGGTGACGCGCAGGCTGGACACCGGGTCAGGTTTGTCCTGCACCGAGATGCGCACGGTGCCCCAGGCGTAGCGGGCAGGGTCGTTCGTCGCGTCGGCCACCTGGTACTGCAGGGTCAGGTCGGTCGGCGCGGCGTCCGAGGCCACCCGGACCGACAGCCGGCTTCGGTCCGTGCTGGGCGTGATGCTCACCCCGGCCGGAACGGCGCCGCCGTCCAGGCCGCGCACCGCGAGCACGCGCAGCGGCACGGACGGGAAAGGATTGGTGGCGCCGTCGTTCGCGAGCACATCGACGACGGTCGTGCGACCGCGGGGAGCGACCGCGGCATCCGTCACGGGGATGGCGACGGGTCGCATTGACGCGACCACGCGCAGGTCGACCCGGCCGGCTCGACCCTCCTGAACGCCGTCGCGCACGCCGATCGTGATCGTGCTCCGCGCGCCCTTCGGGGTGGATTCCGTGGCGCGCAGGGTGAGCGTCTGCCCGTCGAGCGCATAGCTGAAACCGGTCGGAAGCGGGTCGAGCACGGTGTACGCCAGCTCAGGTTGGTCGTTCGGATACGGGTAACTGGTGAGTCGGGTCAGGTCGATGACCTTCTCCTGGTCGGGCTCGAACTCGAGCACCGCTCCATTGAAACCGGGCGGCTGATTCTCGCGGGGCGTGACCTCGATGGGCAGCACGATGGTCGCCGTGCGCCCATCCGGGTCTTCAGGCCCCGAACCGTCGGTGACCTCGAACGAAATGGACGCCGGCCCGAAGTATTTGTCGGTGCTCGCGAACGCGAGGCCGGTGTCGTTCCGGGCCAGGGCGGCCCCGTCCGAATGCGTCGCCCGCACGAGGCTGCGGTCGGTGAGGCGCACCTTTTTTCCGCCGACCGCGACGACATAGTCGTTGATGTCGATGGAGAGCAGCGCCTCGCTCTGCACGGTCAGCGGCGGGGCACCGCGGCGCACCTGGGGTAGGGCGTCGTCGGTCCCGGGAACCCAGATGAACGCGTAGGACACGATGCTCGCGTCCTCCGGGTGCGTCACCGCGAACGGGATGATCTGGCTGGTCGAGCCCACCGTGACCCGGATGCGCCGGGCCGGCGTCACCTCGGCGATTCCCGAGAAACGCTCGGGCACCGTCAGAGCCAATGCGGTGGCCGGCCCTTCCGCGAAGAAGACGTTGGCCAGCACGTCGACGTCGACGGTCCGGGCCTCGAGCACGTCGGACAGCGGCACGTGAGTGTCGCGTGCATCCGGACGCGAGCGCGGGGCGTCCTCGCGGACCACGACCGTGAGGAAGGTGGAACTCGTTCCGCCCCGCACGTTCTGGATTTCATAGATGAAGCCATAGCGGCCCGGTGTCACGGGTGAGGTCACGGCCACGGTGTCGCCGTCGACGACGGCGGTGCCCGAGTCGGCCTGGCTGCTCGCCTGGCCGCTCGCCTCCACGCCGGTGATGCTCAGGGTGCCGCCGTCGGGGTCGGAGTCGTTGCCGAGCACCCGCACGGCAATCGTGCTGCCGGGGCGCACCACGACTTCGTCCGGAGTGGCGACCGGGTTGCGGGCGCCGTCGAGGCGCGGGCTGATCCCCACCCGAACGGTGCCGACGGCCCGGGCCCCGAGCGCGTCGACCACCGAGTAACTGAACGTGTCCGTGCCGGCCGAGTACTCCCCAGCCGTGTAGTCGAGCGAGTCCACGCCTGTGACCGTGACCGACCCCTTCTCCGGACTGGTCTCCTGGCCGACCAGTTGCACGGAGTCGCCGTCGGGGTCGATGCCGGACAGCGGGATCGGGATGCTCACCGTGTCCCCGGCGAGCACACGGGCCGTCACGGTTTTCGGCACGGGGGCGCTGTTCGAGGTGGGATCGGCTTCCCGCACCGCGATGCTGACCTCGGCGTTCGCGAACTGGCCGTCCGGGGCGTTCACTCGGTAGACGGCGGTGACGTTGCCGGCCGTGTCTGGCGCCAGGAACCGCAGCACCCGGCCCGAGACGAAGAGCAGACCGCCGCCAGCGGGCAGTTCGGTCGCGAGCTCCGGCGCCAGGGTGAGGGTGTCGCCCTCGGGATGCTCGTCATTCGCGAGCACGGGGATGTCGATGGCGTCGCCGACGCGCACGGAGATCGAGTCCGGCACGGCGATCGGGGCCTGCTTTTGGGCCGGCGGCGGGATCTCGATCACGGTCACCGTGCCCGCGGCGTCGGCGAGGCCGTTGCTGACCCGGTAGCCGAACACGGCCGTACCGCCCTCGAGGGGTTTGGTCAGGGTCACGCGCAGGATGCGCTGGTCGAGGATCTCGATTCGAAGCCCGCTGTCGGCGGGGACATCCGTGATGCCCGTCACCAGGAGTACCCCACCGGCCGGATCGGAGTCCGTGGCGAGCACGTCCACGAGGGTGGCCTGCTGGCCGCGGATGAATGCGGTGTGCGGCACGGTGACGGGGGCGCTGCTGGCGTCGGGCGCGGCCGTCACGTTCACGCGGATGCGGCCGGTGGCGGTGAGTTCGCCATCCGTCACCGCGTACTCGATCTCGTGCACCCCCACCACGCTGCTCTGCAACCGGAAGGTGCCGGCGTCGAAGTCCGCAGTGATGTTCACCTCGGGTTTGGCCGGCACGCTGCTCAGGCGCAGCGGCGCCGATCCACCGCGCACATGCTCCAGCGGCGACACGGTCACCTCGCTGCCGGCGGTCGCAAGCACCACGAACGCCTCGGCGACGATGGGCACCGAGCCGCTCGGCCGCACCATCACCGAGAGCGCGCCGGCCCCGCCGGCACGGCCGTCGGAGACGGTGAGGCCCACCGTTTTCGCGCCCCCGCCCGCGCCGGCATCCGTGTAGACGACGGACCCGGCCGGCGTGAAGCTGACCTGGTCCGGTGCGGGCGCGGTCGCCGCCGCCAGATAGAACGGGTCGCCGTCCGGGTCGACCCAGTCGCCCAGCACCGCCGTGGTCACCCGTCCATTGGCGCGCACCGTGGTGTTCGTCGTGCGGGCCTGCACGGGTGCGGCGTTCTCCTCGGGGGAGCGCACCGCGACCGTGACCGTCGCCGAGGCGCTCCCGCCGCGCCCGTCGTCGATGATGTAGTCGAAGCTCAGTGATCCGGATGCCTCCGGCGTGAGGGTCAGCTGCACCTGCTGAGTGTCCGCCACGAGCTCGAGCCGCCCGGCCGACTCGGGCACGGGGGTGAGCGCCGAGATCACCAGCACGTCGCCGTTGGGGTCGAAGTCGTTGAGCAGCACGGGCAGGGTGACGGTGCGTCCCGGCCGGCCGCCGAAAGCGTCATCGACAGCGACGGGTGGCACCTGGGACTTCTCGAACTCCGGCGGGGTGTCGTCAGCCGCCTGCTCGACCTGCTGCTGATCGGGGTCGGTGTCGATCAGTTCGGCCCAGTTGTCGATCAGTTCGTTGCCCTGCTGCACGGCCCAGGTCGTGCCGTTGCGGGCGTCGTTCAGCACGAGTCCGGTTCCGTTCCGGCGGAAGGCCAGCCGGGCGTCCCCGGCGACGCCGGACAGGGTGGCGGTGGCGCCGTCGCTTCCGGTGCCGCCCTCCGCGCCGGCCGCCGCGCAGTCGCGCCAGACGGTGCCGTCCGACCAAGCGGCATGGGCGCAGTAGGCGTCCTGTACGGGCGCGGCGGCGTCCCCGCTCCGGCCGGTGACGAGCGGAGTCAGGCGTCCGCCGGCACGGGGCACCGCAATGAGCCCCTCACGGTGGGCGATGAGAACGCGGTCGCCCGTCACGCTCGGCTCCGACAGGACGGGCTCATCCCCGGAACGGATGCTCCCGGACAGGTCTTCAACCCCCTCCGCCTGGAACAGTCGCCGGCTCGAGGCGTTGAGCAGCGCCCACCGGCCGTCGACGCTGGTCAGCTGGTAGCGGTCATCCGTTTCGCCGGCCGTGAGCGTGACCGTGCTGGTAATGGTGTCCGCGGTGAGCAGGTCGACCTGGGAGAGTTCCCCCGTCGCCGGCGTGAAGGCGAACAGCACGCCGGCCTCGTCGAGGCTGACCACGGAGCCGGCGCCGAAGGCCAGCGTCGGCTCGGTGGTGCTGTCGAACTCGGACAGCTGGCTCGCGGCCACGCTCCAGACGTCGCCGTTCGCGGTGACCACCGCCCGGTCGCCGGCCAAGAAGACCGAAGCAGCGTCCGGCGGCAGGGCCACGCTGTCGGCCACCTCCGCGGTCGCGGGGTCGAGGATGTCGAGGGCGCTGTTGCCACGGTCCAGCACCAGCACGGTGGCGCCCCGTTGCACCACGTCGAGGCTGGTGCTTCCGGCGCTGACCACCGTGTTCAGTTCGAAGACGGCCGTATTCGCTCGCCCGACGACCTGGCGCGCCTCGTTACTCACCCAGACGGCCGCGTCTCCGAGGTCGAGGCGCTGCGCGGTGTATCCACCGGAGGCGATGGCCACGGTGGCAATGACGGCCACGACCACGGTGCCGCTGAGCGCGGTGGCGAAGAGCGAGCGGTGGCGGGCGAGCCAGCGACGGATCACCCGGCGCCGCCGGACGCGCCCGGAAGGCCGGTGTCGACGCATTTTTCCCCGCTCGGAGCGCCGAGCTTGCCGTCCCGGTTGACCGTGACGGTCACACAGACCCGAGATTGTCCCTGCGGGTCGACCCGGAATTCCGTTCCCCGCTGGATGCTGCTCTGACCGCTGCGCAGGGTCACCACGAAGGTGTCGCCGTCCCGGACCCCGGGGTCGGCCCAGCTGAACACGATGGTTCCAGAGCGGAGCGCGCCATCCACATCACTGACCAGAGGGATGTCGGTGCCGGCCTGGGTCACCAGCACGGTCGCCGCCGTGGTCGCGAGTCCCACGATGATCACCGCCGCAGACACGAGTCCCCATACCGTGAGCGTGCGCCTCCGCTTCTTGGGCCGGGTGGTCACAGTGTCCCCCTGCGGGCCGGTGGTCAGCTGCCCTGTACTCAGCAGTGCCGAGGTCGCCGAGCGCGCGCCGAGGCCGGTTGGCGACGCCTTCCGGCGGCGGCGGCCGGCGTAGGCGTCGACTGAGTTGATGCCCGTGATCCGGGTCCGGTCCTCCTGGTCGGCGGGGGCAGCGGCGGCCCAGCCGTCCTGCTCCACCTCGAGGGGCGTCTGCGCGAGACCGAGTTCGGCCTCCACCGATTGAAGCTCTCGGATGAGTTCCAGCACGCTCGGCTGCCGCAGTTCCGGCCGCCGCGACATCGAGCGATTCAGGATGGCGCCGAGCCGGGCCGGCACGTCGGCGCGGTCGAGCGGCGGCACGCGGGCCTTGTTGATGCGAGCCATCATCTGGGCCGAACCGTTCTCGGTACCGGCCACTTCGAACGGGGACATACCGGCCAGGAGCGAGTAGAGGGTGGCGCCGAGCGACCACACCTCCGAGGCGACCGACCCGGAGATCTCGCCGAGCAGCACCTCAGGGGCCGACCACGGAATGGAGAGCCCGATGGCATCGCTCCTCTCGGCCTCGCCGAGGGTGGCAGCGATCCCGAAGTCCGACAGCACCGGGTGCCCATACGCGGTGACCAGGATGTTGGACGGCTTCAGGTCCCGGTGGAGCACCCCGGACCGGTGCGCGGTCTCGACGGCGCTCGCTATCTTCACACCGATCCGCAGGGTATCCGGCACCGAGAGCGGTTCAAAGCGGTAGCGCTGGCTGAGGGTCGAGGAGCAGTACTCCATGACGAGATACGGTCGTCCGTCCGCGGAGACGCTCGCCTGGAAAACCGTGAGAATCGACGGATGCGAGCTCAGCTGGGCCATCAGGTTGGCCTCGGCCTGGAATAGCTGGCGCACGTGATCGTTGACGATCTCGGACAAGAGTACCTTGACCGCGACCTGGCGCCTGGGCATGTTCTGCTCGTAGAGGAACACGTCGGCGAAACCGCCGGATCCGAGCGGACGGAGATAGGAGAATCCCGGCAGGTTCGGCGGCGTGGAGGGTAAGCGCCGTGCCATGTCGCCTCCCGGTGTCATCATCAGTGCGGGTCGTGCGTGAGTAGGCGCATATCGACCGGGTGACTCGACAGGCGCTCCCTAATTTTAGGTGTCTCGCTGCCGGACGGGCGGTAGAAAGCTACCCCAACTCTGGGGGTACGACATCGCCGACGGTGATCACGTCGAGCACGATCACCGTGACGTTGTCGCGGCCGCCGTTGTCGAGCGCGGCTTCCAAGAGAGCCCTGGCCGCGTCATCCGCCCGCGGGTTGGAGATCAAGAAATGACGGATGCCGTACGCCGTCAGCTCCTTGGTCAGGCCGTCGGAGCAGATCAGGAGCCGCATCCCGGCCTGCAGGGGGCGGATGCGATAGTCGGGCACGGGCGGTTCGTGGAAGCCCACGGCGCGGGTGACGATGTTGCCGTGCGGGTGCACATCCGCTTCGTCCCTGGTGATCCGGCCCGCGTCCACGAGTTCCTGGACCACGGAGTGGTCGGTGGTGACCTGCTCCAGCACGCCGGAGGTGAGCTGGTACACCCGGGAGTCGCCGATGTTGAACACGATCCACTGCGGCTCGCCGGAGACGACGGCCAGCGCGGCGCCCGTCACGGTCGTTCCGGTGCCAAGGTCGGTCACACCCTCGCCCGAGGCCATGTCGACGACGGAACGGCTGAGCGCGTCGTTGATCGCCTCCGCTTCGACGTGGTCCGTTCCGGCGAGCTCGGCCAGCCGGGTCACGACGGCGGCGCTGGCGACGTCGCCGGCGGAGTGACCGCCCATGCCGTCGGCGACCGCGAAGACGGGAATTTCGGCGACGAGGCTGTCTTCGTTGATCTGGCGGCGGTGCCCGGTGTCGGTGATCGCCGCCCAGGCCAGCGTCACGGTTTTCTGCACCGATGGAAGTACGACGATGGAACCGGTTGAGCCTTGACCAATCTGGGTCACGGTTGTGCCTTCCGAAATTGCCGTGCGATTACTGACCGGGCGTGTTGCCGGCTGCGGGGAGGATCTCGATGATATTACCGTCCCCTAAGTGCACCGTCGTACCGGGCAGCACTGCGAGCGATTGGCCGGAATGGAGCCGTTGCCTGCGCCCGCGTGGCGGAGCCACCACGGTGCCGTTCGTGGAACCGAGGTCGGTGACGACGACAGAGCCGCCCTCCTGTCGTATTTCCACGTGGGTTCCGGAGACGGCGGAGGTGGGCGAGGCAACCTCGATCAGCCGCACCGGCGCGGTGGCACTGATGCGCGGCGCTCGCGGTCGGCGACCGAGCCGGCAGGGAAGGTCCAGCGGGATCTCCTCCCCGTTCGGCAGCCGGAACGCAAAGCGAGCCTCGGCGGCCCGGGCCCGGGCCCGTGCGCCGGCCGCAGGCCCGGGCTGCCCGGGCGCCCGGACGTCGGAGATCAGGGTGTCGGCCCCGGCCGGGCGGGCGAGAACGGTGTCGGCGTCCGCCGCGCGGCCCGCGGCGCCGGAGCGCACGATCGTGGCATCGTCGGCAGGTGAGTCGTCAGTCAGCGCAGCGTCGGCCTGCGCTGCGTCGGCCTGCGCAGCGTCGGCCTGCGCTGCCTCGGATTGGCTGTGCTCTGCCAACGACCAGAACAGGGTGTTCGCGAACACGGATCCGAGCCCGAATGGTCGGCCGGAGTCGAGGGCGCGCGAGGAGGCCACGGGTCGCCCGGTGGAACCCACCGTGAGACCGGTCACGGCCCGGAAGTCGGCCAGCAGCCAGGGGCGAATGCTGGCGTCCGAGAACCGGCGCGACCCACCGACCGAGTACACGTCGACCGCGACTTCGCCGCGAAGGACCACGGAGACGGGGATGCCGTCCTCGTCCGTGGGAGCGCGCTGAATGATCACCGCAAAATGCTCGACGGCGTGCTCGCCACCGAGTGGCAACAGGGCGACGAGCTCTTCGGCTTCGACGTGGGGTGCCGTCACCAGCGCGGCCAGGGTCAGGGTGATGCCCGACGGGGTGCCGGCGGGCAGGGCGGCGATGAAGCCGCGCCCCACGACGAAGGTCCAGGCGGCTTCGGTGCCGAGACCGGTTTCGTATCCGACGCGCCCCACGGGTATGGTGCCTTTCCGTTACGTTGACGATCAATATTCGGACGCCGATTCAGTGGCCGATCAGGTCGGTGGCCGATGTATGACATGGCGTGCGTGATTTGCGCGTAGTCCTCGAGCTCGAACATCGACAGGTCTTTACCGTAGCCGGAGTGCGTGAGTCCGCCGTGCGGCATCTCCGCGACGAGGCCATTGCTCTCGCCGCCGACACAATCGAGCAGTGGGCCGCGGCGCGGGATGAACGTCCGTTCCGGCCACCGCGTCGATCCGAACCGAGCCGAGGATCAACTCCGTCCCGAACGAATTCGACGGAGATTCTGGCTCCCCTGCTGTATCCGTGGGTGTTTCGGAGCGCCTTAACGGCCGCACGCCGCTTCCTGTCTAGGTTTCTGACTGTCTAGGAACAGAAACTCAAGGGGCAGGAATACGGCGTGCGGTCTCTAACT
>NZ_SOFB01000024.1:0-8977 GCF_004402815.1 Cryobacterium sp. Hz7 | reverse complement strand
CGGACACCTGAGTGCCCTACTAAGAGCGAGCCTACGACCGCGAGGTCGTTCGGGTAAATACGCCGTCGATTGCTTGGCCAGGAGGGAACATCCGGAGCAGCTCGTAAGACGAACCCCTTCCTCGCGGCAACCAGTGGCTTCGCCTTGCCGTCGTCGCGGGCGGCGTCGTCGTCGGGTTCCCCCTCCTCACCTCATTCGCCCTCACTACGGCGTCGGCCAGCCACGGTGCCGTGGTCATTGCGTTCCTCCCGGCAGCGACGGCCGTCATGGCTGTAATCCGGGGAAGAGAGCGACCACTACTGCCGTTCTGGATCACGGCTGCACTAGGGGCGCTGGTGGCTGTGGCTTTCGCATCACTGCAGGGCGGCGGAGGCATCCGCTTGCAATGGTCCGACCTGCTCCTGTTCGGTGCCGTCGCGGCCGCCGCCATCGGCTACGCCGAAGGAGGCCTGCTCGCGCGCGAGATCGGATCCTGGCAAACCGTATCGTGGGCTCTCATTCTGGCCGCACCCCTCATGGTCGCCCTGATGACAATGGCTATCGTCGACCAGCCTCCTACCGGCACGCTTAGCCAATGGGCGGCGTTTGCGTACCTTGGAGTGGTGAGCATGTTCCTGGGATTCTTCGCCTGGTATCGCGGACTCGCTACCGGGCCCATGGCCCAGGTCAGCCAGGTGCAACTCACCCAACCTGTCCTCAGCATCCTCTGGGCCGCACTCATCCTCCGCGAAGAGCTCACCTGGCAGACCATCATTGGCGGCATCGCGGTCATCCTCTGCGCCGGCATCGCCGTTCGAACCCGCCGGGGTCGCGTCAGACTCACACGCTCCGCCGAGGACCGTGCGGTTCAATCATCACCAGTCGAGGCGATGCCCAGCACCAACCTCCCGTAAAGGGAACCCCTGCGCGACGGATCCGCGGCCAATCGGGCCGATTGCCGAGCGCCCAGATTCTGGGTCAGTGGGGGGACCGTAGCTGCTCGCCCGGTTGGAGCGCCGTGCCGGCTGCGCACCCGAGCTCTCCGGGCTGAAGCAGAATCTTGGGCACCTGCAACACCTGCACGCCGTCGACGTCTCGTTTCACGAGCAGGCAGTCGTCCCCATCGCCCATCGCGAAGCCGATGTCGCCGTCGACTACCGTCGCCTCGGGATCGAACGCGACCTCACGCTCACCGGTCGGCTGCGGCATCCGCTTGACGATCTCGGCGACTATGTCGTCAGCGGATGCCGCGGACGGCGCGTTTGTCAGCACCTCGACGACGAGAGCCTCCGCTCCGTCGGGAACAACGTTAACCAAGCGGGTGTCGACCGGAGGGGGGATGCGCTTTGCGTCCGGCGGGCAAGCGATGTCGTGGGCGACCGCTGTGTCGTCGCTCCATTCGCCGGGCTCCTCGGTTGCGACCCCCCAGAAATCGAACTGCGACTCAAAGCAAGCGACGTGCGGCCCTTCGTTCGGGGTGGGCTGTATCGTCGCACGAAACTGCAGCGCTCCAAATGGTTCGCCGTGGATCGCGCCGGGATATGGTTCGTAGCCGATCAACTCGACTACGGTCGAGTTCTCGGTGTCGGTGTCAGCCCAGCGGGCATAGTCATCGATCACGTCCGTCCCCTCACGGTAGAGACCCCGAGAGACGTCAGCGACTGCCTTGCGCGCCGACACTTGTGACACCGCGTCCGACCCCGGGACTGCCGCTCCCGCGCAACCAGTGAGCGTGCCGCACACCGCGAAGGACAACCATGCGACGGGGCTCGGACGGTGTCGGTTCGAAACGGAATGGCGCACGTTGTTGATCAAACCACAAGTCGGCAGGATGTTGTTGCGTGGGGGATGGCCCACATCAGCTCGGCGTCAACGCCGAAGGCGAAATCAAGCGGTAGTAATCATGTCATCGACGGTACCGCGGCTCCCCGCCCGCAAGGGGGAGGGTCAGCGGGCGGTGCTGCCCTGCTCCTACCTGCGGGGTGAGCCGTGCACGGCCGCGTCGGCTGTGCCTCCCGCCCGGGAGCGTGGGCCAGCGAAGCAGTGACAACGGCGCATCCTGCGCGCTACACTGCAGGCACGGCGGGGCCGAGCGCATTGGGGGATGGTGTGAAGGTTCTGGGTGCCGTCGCGGCCGGGCTGATGGCCTTGGGTGTCGCCGCGCTTCTCGTCGTGTTCCCCCTGGAAAACCGGGTCACCGAAGCCCTCGAGGCGCAGGCCACGCAGCTGGCTGTCCCCGCCGACTGGGAGCAGGTGAACGACACGGTTCGCCGCGAACAGTTCCTGTGTATGAGCACGAACCCGTGCCCGAGCATCTCCCGGCGGTGGGTGACGGACACCCCCGTTAGCGTCCACGACTTGGAGCGCATGGCGACGGGCGCGGGCCTCAGATTCTCGGTGGAGGGCACCTGCCAGCGGCCGCCGACTGCGTTCTCCGAAACGGGGGTTTGCACCTTGTACGGTGTCCGCAGTGAGAACCACTACCAGGTCTGGGTGAGCGACCGTCCGCAGGAGCCCCAGCAGGTGTCACTGGAAGTGCGTCCGAACCGCCCCTACCTCACTCAACCTCAGGGGTGAGGGCGTCCACCTTGTCCCGGAGGGTGGCGACTTCGGTGCGGAGCTGGTGCAGCTCGTAGGCCCTGTCGTCGAACCCTCTACCGGAACGCCGGTGAGGTCGCTTCTACGACGCCACCGGCGGAACCTCCTAGAAGCTGTCAGACGCAGCGCCTGGCACGGGCCGCCGCCACCTTAATGAACCTTCGGCAAATCGTGCTGTGCAAGCGCAGCAATGGCCTCTGGACTCAGATCACCGAGGGTCGCATCAGGTTAAAGACATCTGGCTGGGCCTCGAGGAGCCGGGCGTTCAAGGCCTGGACCCCATTCAGCTCGGCAAACAGAAATTCTTGATCGGAAACTGGGACCATCATGAGCCACGTGATGACCAGGTCGTCCGACTCCAGGTCCTCAATGTCGTTCCAGAGAAAAGGCAATACAAACAGTGCGTGTGGCACTGAAACGGCTTGATCAAATCCCGACATCACGTCAGGGAAGATCGTGTCTGGCCAAATTGAATGCTTGCCGGAGGCGATATTGAGTGCGCTTCCGATCAAACCGCTTTGGATCACTTTCCAATTGCTTCCAGCCGCAGCCAGGAGTTCTACCCCGAGGTTTTTCCCACCACCGGTTGAGAGGTTCGTGTACTGACTCATTCCGATAGTGGCGTAGGAGGTCACGCCGCACTGGGGGATGTTATCGCATTCGATCAGGTTGAGCGACGGCAGGCCTTCCTCCCCTCCCGGAGAGAGCAAGATCTTGGGCTCGACAGAAGGCGCAACGCCGAAAGCGGTCATGGTGTGACGCGTGATCTGTCTGGCTGTGAACATGGCTCTCAGAATTCCGCGAGGTTCGTGCGCGGCGCGGCGAGGCGAGGCGCGGTTCGTCTTCTTGGTGTCCGCCGCAACACCGTGCGGTTGTGGTCCAAGAAGATTCCCGGACGGAGCCTACTTAGGCAACTCGACCGGCTGCGGCCAAACGTGGACGTACCATATCCTCAATTGGCGTCACCGTCTGTGACCACTTCGATCCAGTTGGCTCACGCCGAACAGAATTTCGCATCGACGAGACCACTCGGAGTTCGAGCAAACGGTGTGTGAGACCGGATGCTCAGCAAGGATCTAAGGGAACGTCCCACGGGCACTCGCCATCGCGGTGCTGGGGTTCTCGTTTCATCTACGCCGATTGCAATTGATCCGCGACGGCCGCGGCTTTGGAGTTTCTGAGCAGCGGCACGGAGGCGACCATCACGAGGATGAGGGCCATTCCGCCGCCGATGATGAATCCAAGACGGGACTCTACGGCGTCCATGGCTAACCCCACCATGACGGCGGCAACGGCGGCACCAGCGTTGACTGCGGTGTTGATCCAACTGGATGCCTCGGTGCGTACTTCGACGGCGGTGATGTCGTCGGCGAGTAAGTAGCCGGTGACGAGCGAAGGGGCCAGGAAGAAGCCCACCACGACGAGCCCGAACCCGAGAACCGCGACAGACCCAAGAGCCGCTAGAAGTGCGCACAGCACGGTCATGAGAGTGCTCGAGATGAGTAGTCGCTTCACGAGCGAGTTTCTCCACGTCCGCTGGCCGTAGAGCAGACCTCCGACTGCGCTTCCGGCGGCGAAAGCGGCGAGCAGGATCCCGGCCAGGCCCACCGATCCTTGGCTGTCGGCGACTGCGGGTGCGACCACCTCCACGGTTCCGAGCACGACTCCCACGCCGAGAAGCGCGATCAGGATTGCGACGAACCCGCTCTGTCGTAGCGGCTGTGAACTGTTGCGCGGGGCAGTGGTGACGGCGCCGTGCCCTAGCGAGAGCGGGCTGCTTGTCATGCCGAGCGTTCCGAGAAGTGCCACCAGGGCTGTCGTGAGCAGTCCAACCGGCGGCGATGCCGCACCCACGACCGCAGCCGCGATCAACGGTCCCGTCGTGAAGAGTAATTCCTCACAAACCGCGTCGACGCTGAACGCCTTGGTTTGCACAGCTCCCGGCTCTGTAATGGAACCCCAGAGCACACGCATCGAGGCGCCGAGCGGTGGCGGAAACAACCCCACCACGGCCGCGAGGCCAACCAGCACCCCTGCTGGCGGCTCGGACTGGGCTGTCAGCGCAGCCATACCACTGAGGCCGGCGGCGAAGGCGATGGCTAGTGAGTTGAGTGCGAACCGCTGCCCGCGTCGGTCGACGAACCGTGCGCGGTAGGGGGATGCGATCACGTTCGCGAGTCCGAACGCCCCGGTGGCCGCGCCAGCGACAGCGAACGAGTCGGTGCTCCGCTGCACAGCGAAGAGCAGCACCAGGGTCACCATGGCAAACGAGAGGCGTCCGACAAGCGCGGGAACAAAGACCCTGAGTGCGCCGGCTGTACGCATTACCTCTAGGTAGCCGCCAGTCATGTGCGCGGGGCCGTGTCATGGTTCGAGACTTCGAACAGGGCAAGAGTTGCACTGATCCGGATGCCCTCTGGCGTGGCAGAGGGCATCGCCTCATCGTGGATTAGTCTTCCGACCTCGCGGGACATCTCGCGGATGCGATTCCATGCCTCGGGGGAGACCGTGACCTCGGCCTCGGTGAACACGAATTCGGATTCCGACACGTAGCGCGCGCTGCGGGCAATCAGTTCTGCCGCGAGAGAGCTCATCAGAGCCTGGTGCTCGTCGGCATGTCCCGAGCCGAGCACTTCGCCGCTGGCTGGGTCGTGCCGGTAGCGTTTGGCGGTCCCGCCGCGGATGCTCATCTCCTCGACAAGCTGCACGAGTCCGGCCTGAGCCAAACGACGTAGGTGGTAGCTCATGTTCGCCTGGCTCTCACCCAGAATTCGTGCTGCCTCAGTAGCGCTGAGAGCCTCCGCCGTCAGAATCGAAAGCAAGCGCAGGCGCAGCGGGTGGGCCACGACCCGCAGGCCATCGAGATTGTTGGGTGTGGTGGCATCCGGCATGCTCACACGATATTCCGAACCGGACCCGACCCCCAAATCGTTCTTTTGCGGTTTCTCATTCGGGAGATAGGCCTTGCTGAATCAGGCCATCTGCCTGGGCTCGATTGTCCGATAGCCGGAGCCCAACGAAGGCTCGTTGGGCTCCGTCCTGGGGACGTCAGGCTTGTGTCTGCGGAGACTCCCCGACAGTCGGTGACGTTGCTACGGGCGGCATCGCATGCGCTTGGGTCCGGGTGCGCCATGGCCTCTGACTGTGGATTGCCAGGACCTGTGCGCCGGGTGCGCGACGGTAGCGGATGCGATGGAACGGCGTGGGCGAAATTGCCCGTTTAACGGGAATCGGTGAGCAGCTGATACATGAGGTGGTCTTGCCACCGACCCGCTATTTTCAGGTATTCGGGTGCCGTTCCATAGCCCACGAAGCCCACACGTTCGAGGACTCGTTGGGAGCGCGCGTTGGGGATCAGCGTCTCGGCCTGAATCCTGTGCAGGCTCAATTCTTTGAATGCCAGCGCGGTCATTGCTCGAACTGCGTCGGTGGCATAGCCACGTCCGTTGCTCTCCTGTGCGACCCAGTACCCCATGTTGCAGGACTGAAAAGCTCCGTAGGTGATCCCGCTGAACGTGATCCGACCTACAACCTGCGAATCCTCGTCGAGAATCACGTGTGGCAAGGCCTCGCCTCGGCTGTGCCGAGCGAGCGCGTTTTCAACTTCCGCCTGCTGACCTGCCAACGTGAAGTAGGAGTCCGCGCGGACTGGGTCCCATGGAGCGAAGAAGAGCCGGCCTGTTAGCTGAAGGTCGGCAAGGCGCTCCACATCGTTGACGGATATGAGTCGAGTAGTAGCAGGCATTAGAGAATGCTCCCACACGCGACTCAAGTCATCCTTGCCCGCAAGCCGGACGATGATCGCGTCGGCGTAGTGCTCAATCGCACCGCCATAGAGCGGGTGCCCTCTTCTCGCCACGCACTAGTAAGTTGGCATAAGTTAGCTGATCGGTCTCGGCTCTGCCGCGGTCCCTGCGGTTGGTCAGTTGCGGGCATATTGGTAGCGCAACCAAGCACAGCGCGGCAGAGGTGCTCCCTGCCGGCAAGGGTGGGTTTACCTGCGCGCCCCGTATGCTTGCATCCGTGATCGCCGCCATCGCCTTCGTCACTCTGATTGGCCTGCTGGTTCTCTTCCAGCTTTCCCTCGCCTTCGGCGCGCCGTGGGGACGATTCGCGTGGGGCGGGCAGCATCCCGGCGTGCTGCCGCTCGGGTATCGGATCGCCTCCGGCGTCTCCATCCTGATCTACGGTTTCATCGCCCTGATCGCCCTCGACCGGGCGGGTGTCGCTGACGTGTTTCCCAACGCGTTCTCGCAAGTGGGGATCTGGGTGGTCTTTGGATACCTCACCCTCGGGGTGGTGATGAATGCGATCTCCCGGTCCAAACCGGAGCGGTATGCGATGACACCGGTCGCCCTCGCGCTCGCGATCCTCGCGCTGCTGATCGCGTTGAGCGGCCCCGCCGAGGAATCGTTCGCCGGCATGGTGATCGATGACGGAGACGGACCGGTGTTCTGCACGACGATCATGGAGTCCTACCCGCCCCAATGCGGCGCCGACTCCCATGCTATTACCGGGTGGGATTGGGCCGCGGTCGAGCACGAGCAGTCGCAAACGATCCGCTGGGGCGAGTACCGATTCAGGGGCGAGCGCGAGGGCAACACCATCTCCATCAGCGGTTCGACATCGCCGCTGCACTGACCGGGCGGAGGGAAGGAAACAACGCACCCATGAGGTGTAGCTGTCTTCGGTACGAACTCTGCGTCGGCCGTGATCATCCACGCGCTCTGATGCCCGCAAGCCGGACCCCTATCGATACGAATTCTGGCGCCGCCAACGAGTGGCGCCGGACATGGCGCTCTCGTGTCACAAGGGAACCTCTACCGGGCGATGGGTGAGTCGGTCGAGGGTACGTTGGGAGACGTGACTAGTCGTAATGGGCGAATCGCCCTGATCACCGGCGGCGTGATCGCTCTGATCCTTGGTGGAGTGTGGGCCGGGCAGGGCATAAATCTGATCCCGGGAAGTTTCATGACAGGTAGCCGCATGTGGCTTTCCATCGGGCTCATCATCGCTATCGTCGGCATCATCCTGATTGCGCTCGGCCTACGCCGGCCAGGGCCCCGGCCGCACGAGCAAGTGAGACTCCAACTATCGCGAGCCTAGATGGCGCTCCGACGCACGCTAGATGATCCCTGGACGGACGTCACCCCGCGCCCTCGACGGCGCGGCATTTCTGCGTAACCTGTGCACATGACGTCTCTGGCTACAAGATATGAGTCTGGCGAGTGGGCTGAGGTTTGGGCTGAGATAAGGCAGCTGGGACCAGTCCCGCACGCGCGTCAGACCGAGGTGGAAGACGTAGCACGTTCGACCATGAAGCGGGCGGGAATACAAATCGGACGCATCGTGGAGGTTCTCCTCGCTCTCGGATTCGAACCAGCGTCCTCGGGTATTCCCGTTGTCACCCCGCCACCGTGCGACGTGAGCGAACGGGTCGCGAAACTGGAACTTTTGTTGGGGCCGCTCCCCGCAGCGCTCAAGGCAAGTATGGGAGAGATTGGAGCCGTTTCTCTGTTGGGTGATTGCCCTGCAATTGGTCTCTACTATCACCAACCCCCACCCGCGCGAGTGAGCACGATGCCGCCTGGCTCTGACTACCCCGATCCGCTATGGCTGCCGTGCGTTGATCAGCTCGAGTCCGAGTGGGACGAGAGAGGCCATGACTTGCTAGAGCTGTCGACCTCATCGTTCGAATTCGCTCCTGATGAACTGCACAAGGCGAACATCAGTGGCGCAACACATGACATCTGGTTGCCCGACACTCACGCGGATCCAGTGCTTCTTGGTGTTGCGGGACGACCGAGCATCACCGTTGTGGAGTACCTCCGGCTCTCCGTCGCGTGGGGTGGATTCCCCGGTTACTCGTTCGGCCTAGCGCCACGGCCCAGAGCGCTGGAACAACTCACTTCGTCCCCGCTATTCTGACTGAGAGTGATGCACTCCGCGCAGATCAGCGAAGAGCGTCCGCAACGGAGTCTGAGACCGGCCTCAGGCCATTCCCCGAGCGGGGTTCGCAAGCCGGACGTTTCCCGGCATTCGTTTTGCCCGAGGTGGGGTAGCGGCTGATGATCGCGTCCGGGACCCGCGAGGGAAGGCTGGGCGAAGCCGGAGCCGATACTCCTGGAGGCGCGTCGGCCCAGACCAAAGAGGAATCAGGACGGGCGCACGTCCAATGCCACCCGCGGATTCCCCTGGGGATCCTCGCTGTTCACCGTCAGCTGATACTCATTACCGTCCTTGATAGCCCGCCCAGTGCACACGGTGGTCGGCCCGGTCGCGTCGGCTGGTCCCTACGTGATGCTCCTATAGTTGTCAATTGATATTTTGGACGGCTTTTTGCTCGTGGAGCCAGTCCCGAAATTGGCTCGCGAGGTTGTCGTCTCGGCTGAGTCCTCGT
>NZ_SOFB01000028.1:0-6622 GCF_004402815.1 Cryobacterium sp. Hz7 | reverse complement strand
GCCGAGGCCGGCCAGGGCGGCGGCCACGCCGGCCGTCGCGGGCCGCCCGAGCCGTGCCGGGGCCGATCGGGCCGGCGGCCCGGGCGCAGGAGGCGTCGGCGGCGTCGGAAGTGAGGACGAGGAAACGTCGCGGCTGGCCATGTCGCCAGCTTAGATTTGCGGCCTGTGAGTCCTCCGCAACGGCCCGTGACGGCCGCGGTGATCGGGCATATCGTCCCTGTGTTCACGCTCAGCCGGAGGAGAGACAATGCTCGGTTCCGACCCGGCCGCCGGGCGCGGAGCGGATGCCCAGTGGAATAGGGCAGGATCGAAGGATCATGGCAACTCTCACCGCCCTCCCGCATGTCACCGATCCGGATGTGCTGTTCGAGGCCTTCGAAACGTGGGCGGGGGAGCAGGGTCTGTCTCTGTATCCCGCGCAGGAAGAGGCCCTGATCGAGATCGTCTCCGGGGCGAACCTGATCCTCAGCACCCCGACCGGCACCGGTAAGTCCCTGGTCGCCGTCGGTGCGCACTTCGCAGCGCTCTCGGCCGGCAAGCGCACCTTCTACACGGCGCCGATCAAGGCCCTCGTCAGCGAAAAGTTCTTCGCGCTGGTGGAGATCTTCGGCGCCGAGAACGTGGGCATGATGACGGGGGATTCCTCGGTCAACTCCGACGCCCCGATCATCTGCTGCACGGCGGAGATCCTGGCCAACCTCGCCCTGAGAAACGGTGAGGACACTCCTGTGGACCAGGTCGTGATGGACGAGTTCCACTTCTACGGCGACCCCGACCGCGGCTGGGCCTGGCAGGTGCCGCTGCTGCTCCTGCCCGGGGTGCAGTTCATCCTCATGTCGGCGACCCTCGGCGACGTCACGTTCATCGCCGACGATCTCTCGCGCCGCACCCGTCGGACCACCGCGGTCGTCACGGGCGTGGAGCGCCCGGTTCCGCTGCACTACTACTACCAGACCACGCCCGTGCACGAAACGGTGGAGGAGCTACTGAAGACCGGGCAGGCTCCGATCTACATCGTGCACTTCGCCCAGGCGGCCGCGCTCGAACGGGCTCAGGCCCTCAGCAGCGTCAAGGTCGCCACCAAGGAACAGAAGGAGGCGATCGCGGAGCTGATCGGCGAGTTCCGCTTCACCACGAGCTTCGGCAAGACCCTGTCCCGGCTGATCCGGATGGGCATTGGCGTGCACCACGCCGGCATGCTGCCCAAGTACCGCCGCCTGGTGGAGCAGCTCGCCCAGCGCGGCCTGCTCCGCGTCATCTGCGGCACCGATACCCTCGGCGTGGGCATCAACGTGCCGATCCGCACCGTGCTCTTCACCGCACTCACCAAGTACGACGGCGTCAAGATGCGCCAGCTCAACGCCCGCGAATTCCACCAGATCGCGGGCCGCGCGGGCCGGGCCGGCTACGACACGGCCGGCACCGTCGTCATCCAGGCGCCCGACCACGAAACCGACAACCTCAAGGCCATCGAGAAGGCCGGCGACGACCCCAAGAAGAAGCGCAAGATCATCCGCAAGAAGGCGCCCGAGGGTTTCGTGTCCTGGGGTGAGCCCTCGTTCCAGCGGCTCGTGGCGGCCGAGCCGGAAACGATGCACTCGAGCATGCAGATGACCGCGGCGATGCTGATCAATGTCATCGGGCGCGGCGGTGACGCGTTCAC
The DNA here is from genome assembly GCF_004402815.1 of Cryobacterium sp. Hz7. Lineage (NCBI taxonomy): Bacteria > Bacillati > Actinomycetota > Actinomycetes > Micrococcales > Microbacteriaceae > Cryobacterium > Cryobacterium sp. Hz7. Next base: position 4,959 of record NZ_SOFB01000028.1, on the reverse strand, counting down.
CCACGTCCACGACCTGATCTTCGACAACCACGAACCCTGGAATCGCCAGCTCGCGCACGCCCGGCGTGCCCTCGGGATCTACAAGACCCTGCGCGCGGCAGGGATCGTGGAGCAAAGCGCGGCCGGGGACATCCGTCTCACCGTCGACCTGCAGCCCAACTTCGCCCTCAACCAGCCACTGTCGCCGTTCGCGCTCGCCGCGTTCGACCTGCTCGACGCCGACCCCGATGTGGCCGGCCCCGGCAGCGGCCACTACGCCCTCGACATGATCTCCATCGTCGAGGCCACCCTCGACAACCCGCGCCCGGTGCTGATGGGCCAGCAGTTCGCGGCCCGCGGCGAGGCCGTGAACGCCATGAAACGCGAGGGCATCGAATACGACGAGCGGATGGCGCTGCTCGAGGAGATCACCTGGCCGAAGCCGCTCGAGGAGTTGCTGCACGTCACCTTCACCACCTACAAGGAATCCCAGCCGTGGATCGCCGACTTCGAGCTCAGCCCGAAGACGGTCGTGCGGGACATGTACGAGCGGGCCATGTCCTTCGGTGAGTTCGTGGCCTTCTACAAGCTCGCCCGCAGCGAGGGCGTCGTTCTCCGCTATCTCTCGGATGCGTACCGGGCCGCCCGGCAAACCATCCCCGACGACGCCAAGACGGAAGACCTGCTCGACCTGATCGAGTGGCTGGGCGAGCTGGTGCGCCAGGTCGACTCGAGCCTGCTCGACGAGTGGGAGGAACTCATCCACCCGGACCTTGCCGTGCACTCGGATGCTGCGCAGTCGGTGCTGCCGCCCGCGCCCCGCCGCCTGACCACCAATGCGCGTGCGTTCCGCATCCTGGTGCGCAACGAGCTCTTCCGCCGGGTGCAGCTGGCCGCGCTCGAGAACTATGACGCCCTGGGCGAGCTTGACCGGGAACACGGTTTCCACACGGATGCCTGGGTCGATGCCATGGACGGCTATTTCGCCGAGCACGACGAGCTGCTGACCGGGGCGAATGCGCGCAGCGCAGACCTGATCATCTTCAACGAGGGCGCATCCGTCTGGACCGTGCGGCAGATATTCGACGACCCGGCGGGGGACCACGACTGGGGCATCAGTGCCACGGTCGACCTGGCCGACTCCGACGAGCTGGGCGCCGCCGTCGTGCGCGTCACCGGCGTCGACCGGCTGTAGCGGGCCGGGCGGAAGCCGCACCGGGAGTACCGTGGGAGCATGACGCAGTCGCCAGCATCCGTCGCCCCAATCCGCACCGGACTGATCGGGTTCGGCACGTCCGGACGCGTGTTCCACAGCCCGCTCCTCGGCGCGAACCCCGAGTTCTCGCTCGACCTGATCGTCACCCGCGACCCCGTGCGGCGCGAGCAGGCCGGTGAGCGTCACCCGGGGGTGCGCCTGATGTCGACCGCCGAGGACCTGTTCGCCGCCGCGGACGACCTGGACCTGGTCGTGATCGGCTCACCGTCGGGCACGCACGTCGAACTCGCCCACGCCGCCCTCGACGCCGGGCTCGCCGTGGTCGTCGACAAGCCCTTCGCGGTGACAACCCGGGAAGGCCGCGGCCTGATCGAGAAGGCCGTGAGCCTCGGCCTGCCGCTCACCGTGTTCCAGAACCGGCGCTGGGACGGCGACTTCCTCACCCTGCGCGGCGTAATCGCAGCGGGGGCGCTGGGCGATGTGCGCCGGTTCGAGTCCCGGTTCGAATGGTGGAAGCCGGAGCAGACCAAATCGTGGAAGGTCGGCGCGACCATCCAACAGGGCGGCGGGGTGCTCTTCGACCTCGGCGCCCACCTGATCGACCAGGCCCTGCAACTGTTCGGCCCGGTCGACGACGTCTACGCGGAGACCCTCATTCGACGCCCGGGTGGGGTCGCCGACGACGACACCTTCGTGGCGCTGCACCACGGGTCGGGGGTGCGCTCGCACCTGTGGATGAACGGGATCGCCGCCCAGGTCGGCCCGCGCTTCCACGTCCTCGGCTCCGAGGCGGGCTACACCAAGTGGGGCCTCGACGGCCAGGAGACCGCCCTCGCGGCGGGTGCCCGACCGACCGACCCGGGTTTCGGCGTCGACCCGGAGTCCGCCTGGGGCGTACTCGGACGGGACGGCGCGCTGACCCGGGTGCCGACCGAGCGCGGCAACTATGCGGCGTTCTACACCGGTCTGGCCGACGCGATCCTGCGTGGGGCTCCGATCCCGGTCGACCCGCGGGAGTCGCTGCGCACGATAACCCTGATCGAGCGCATCAACCTGCTGACGCACTAAGGCACGTGCGTCCCGGCCCCGCCGTTGCGGCGCACCCGGAAGGACGGGGCCGACTCTACCGCGTGGACGCTGTCCATCGCTTAGGGAGGGCCGTGCCCGGTGTCGAACCAATTCGACGGAGATCCTGCTGTAGAAGTGCGTTTTCGGCGTGACCGGGTGCGATCCGGCCACAATCTCCGCCGAATTCGTTCGCAACGGAGTTGTTGCAGGGCCGCCCCGACCGTCCCGCGAGAATGCTCTCCCGCGTGGATGGCGGTGCCATCCGGAGCGTCCGCTTCCGCGTCGGTCTCGGCCCGGAGAATCGTGGGAACCCCACTGCCGTGCCGCCCCGACGTTCGAGGCGTGTCACCACCTTGACGAGCCGGCTACCGGAGCCTTATCGAGAAGCTGGGAATGTACCCCTGAGCGCGCTACCCGGTGGTGGTCCAGTCGAGGTTGATCACATCCCGGATGTAGATATTCTCACCGAGACCCGACACCGACGGATTCATGCGCAACAGCTGCTGCACCGGTAGGTCGAACCGCTGCGCGATGGCGAAGAAGTCGTCGCCCTCCAACACGGAGTAGCTGGTCGGGGCGCCCGTACCATCGGTGACCGGGGCGCCGGTGGCCCCCGTACTGGCGCCAAGGTCGACGGCCGGGCCCTCGGGCAGCGGCTCCACGGGCACGGCCTCGGCGTTGGGCGTGATAGTCGGATTCGGCACAACCGGGGCATCGGGCTCGGGGGTCGGCGTGGGGGTGGGCGTGGGAGTCGCAGTGGGCGTCGGCGTGAGGGTAACCGTCGCGGTGACCACCGGAGCCGGGGCGCCGGCGCACCCGGCGAGGCCGAGCGGGAGCAGCAGCATGGCGGCCAGAGCGACCCGCGCCCGGACACGTGTGGTTGTCGGCCGCGCAGAATTCATCGGATGTCCCCCTCGAAGAAAGTTCCGTTCGTGCCCCCGAGCGGATGCGTCCAGTTTAGGGCGCAAGTGGCGATGTCAGCACTCGATCACGTTGACGGCGAGGCCACCCTCACTGGTCTCCTTGTACTTGGTCGACATGTCCAGGCCGGTCTGGCGCATGGTTTCGATCACGGCGTCGAGGGAGACGAGGTGCGTGCCGTCGCCGTGCAGGGCCAGCCGGGCCGCCGACACGGCGGTCGACGCGGCGATGGCGTTGCGCTCGATGCACGGCACCTGCACGAGCCCGCCGACGGGGTCGCAGGTGAGGCCCAGGTGGTGCTCCATCGCGATCTCGGCCGCGTTCTCCACCTGCCGCGGCGTGCCGCCGAGAACGGCGCAGAGTGCGCCGGACGCCATGGCGCAAGCGGAGCCGACCTCGGCCTGGCAGCCGCCCTCCGCCCCGGAGATGGAGGCGTTGGCCTTTACGAGAGAACCGATGGCGACGGCGGTGAGCAGATAGCGACGGATTCCCGCGGCATCCGCCCCGGGCACGAAGCGCAGGTAGTAGTGGCCGACCGCGGGGATGATGCCGGCCGCGCCGTTGGTGGGGGCGGTGACCACGCGGCCGCCGGAGGCGTTCTCCTCGTTGACGGCGAGGGCGAATGCATGCAGCCATTCGGTCGAGGTATCGCGTTCACGCAACGGCAGCCGGTCATATTCCTCTAGCTGCATGCGCACGGCCGCCGCGCGGCGCTTGACCTGAAGGCCGCCGGGGAGGGTGCCGGTGGCCTCGAGCCCTGACTCCACGCAGTCGCTCATGGCGTTCCAAATCGCGTCGAGGCCGACGTCGAGCGCCTCGGCCCCGTGGATCGTCTCCTCGTTGGCGCGGGCGATGTCGCAGATTGCGACGGCGTAGAGGTCGCAGAGGGCGAGGAGTTCGGCGCTGGAGGAGTACTGCCGCGGCTGTGGCACGGCCCTGCTTGGGCCGAACGGGTCGCCGTCGCGCCGGATGAAGCCGCCGCCGATCGAGTACCAGGTCTCCTCGAGCAGGGGAACGGCGTCGTGCCCCCAGGCCGTGAGGGTCAGCGCGTTGGGGTGGCCGGGCAGCCGGGTGCGCGCCTCGAAGGCCACGTCATCCTTTCGCACGGGGATGGCATGGCTGCCGCCGAGCATCAGCACGGCGTCGTCGGCCAGGCCGGACCAGGCGGAGCGCACGTCATCCGGGTCGCAGGTCTCGGGGCGGAGCCCGGAGAGGCCGGCCAGGACTGCGTCGGGCGTGCCGTGGCCGAGTCCGGTCGAGCCGAGCGAGCCGTAGAGCGAGCAGCCGATTCGGGCCACGTCGGCGAGCAGACCGGCATCGCGTAGGTGGTCGGCGAAGGTGAGCGCCGCCCGCATCGGGCCCACCGTGTGGGAGCTGGAGGGGCCGATGCCGATGGAGAAGAGGTCGAGTGCCGACACATACGCAGTCATCCGACCAGCGTAACCGTGCCACGGCGGAGAGCCGGGGCGAAACGCATGAGCCGAGACGAACTTGACAGAACCTCGAATGAGTACAGACTAGCTGGCAGAGCGCGAGCTCCTGCGCTGTCGTTGGCCAACTCAAAGGGTCCGATGATGAAGTTTCCCCGAACGCTGTCAGTCGTGTGTCTGGCCGTCGCCGCCACCCTTCTGGTCGGCCTGCCTCCCTCCCACGCGGCCGTTACCGTGGTGGCGGTTGTGGATGTGGCGGATACGTATACGGGGTCGTCGGCGCCTCTGTCGGAGAATGGGTTGAGTGCGTCGCTGGCTGTGTATGGCACGCCGGATACGACGTCG
>NZ_SOFB01000044.1:0-4632 GCF_004402815.1 Cryobacterium sp. Hz7 | reverse complement strand
TGAGGTACACGGATGCCGCCCGGCCGGCCGGAACCTGGTACTACCGGGTCACCGCCGCCGATGCCGCCGGGAATACCAGCGCCGGCTCCGCCACGGCCACCGCGGTGGTCACGGCCGGCGCGGCGGCCACGGTCATGGCCGTCGGCGACCTGGCCTGCGCCTCGGGCACAGCGACGTCATCCGTGGCGTGCCGGCACGGCGAGGTCGCCGGGCTGATCACCGCCGCCGCACCAGACCGATTCATCGCTCTGGGCGACCTGCAGTATCAGGAAGCCACCCTCAGCCAGTTTCTGGGCGCGGGCGCCTACAACGACACCTTCGGGCCGCTCAAGCCGATCACCCTCCCGGCGCTCGGCAATCACGAATACTACGGCGGAACCACCGGGTACTTCGATTACTTCTACGGCACCGGCGTCGCCTTCGGCCCCTACGGCTCGCGCCCCGACGGCTACTACGCGACCTCGATCGGGTCGTGGACCGTCATCGTGCTGAACACGGAATGCGACGCAGGCGGGGTGACCGGAGGATGCGGAGCGGACAGCCCGCAGTATGTCTGGCTGCAGAACCAACTCACCGCGGCGCCGACCCAGTGCACCCTCGTCGCAGGGCATCGACCTCGCTGGTCGACCGGTTCCAACCACGGTTCGTATCCGGCGCTGTCGCCGCTCTGGGACCTGATGGCGACGAACGGCGTCGACGTCTATCTGGGGGCTCACAACCATGTGAGCGAGATCTTCAAACCCATCGGCGTCTCCGGTGCCGGGGCGACACCTTCCCAGAGCCTCACCGGGATCCGCTCCTTCACCGCCGGTGGTGGCGGCGTGAACCAGCAACCGCTCAGCGCCAACACAGACCCGTTGCTCAGCGCGATGGAGGCCCGCAGTCGAGCGGCGTTCGGGCCGTTGCAGCTCACCCTCAACGCCGATTCGTATTCGTGGCAGTTCCTGCCGATTTCGGGGATGACCTTCACCAATGACGGCACCACCGGTGCATTCAGCGGCACCGACAGCTGCCACTAGGTGCATAGGCCAGCTAAAACCCTCCCGCGGCCTCCGGCTCAGTAGCGCTGCACGGCCAGGAAGGCGAGGCCGGCGATCAGCGTCCACGAGGTCAGACCCACGCGGAGGGTTTTGCCCCCGGTGCGCCGGATGGAGCGGAGGTTCACGGCGGCGCCGAGCCCGGATAGTGCGATCGCGAGCAGGTAGGTTTCACGGTGTCCGCGCTGGGGCTCGGTCAGCGGATGGTTTTGCGCGCCGTGATCTGGCCGGTGTCGAACCCGAGGAGGTGGAGCCCGCCGTGGAACCGGGCGTGCTCGATCTTGATGCAGCGGTCCATCACCACGGTGAGGCCCTTCGACTCGGCGTACTCGGCGGCTTCCTGGTTCCAGATGCCGAGTTGCACCCAGACGGTGGGGGCTCCGATAGCGAGCACCTCGTCGATCACGGCGGGGATGTCTCCGGCCCGACGGAAGACGTCGACGATATCGGGTACCTCGGGCAGCGACGCGAGGCTGGGGTACGCCGTCTCGCCGAGAATGGTCTTCGCGTTCGGGTTGACGAAGTACACCCGGTAGTCGCTCGACTGCTGCAGGTAGGTGCCCACGAAGTAACTGGAGCGGGCCGGGTTCGGCGACGCGCCGACGATGGCGATCGACTTCGCCGCCCGCAGGATCTTCAGCCGGGCCTTGGCGTCGGGACCCTCCCAGGTGCGCTGGGAATTCAACAGCTTCGCGAGGGGGGAACCGGTGGGAACCGAGCAGCTGAGCCCGTTGGCGAGGTGCACGGTGTCGTGCAGGGCGGCATCTGTGGCCGGGGCGGCGTCGATGTTCAGGTGGTGACCGCTCATTTGGCGCCCGCAATCCGGCCGAGGGCCTGGTCGAGGTCGTAAATGATGTCCTCGACGTCTTCGATGCCCACGCTGATGCGCACGAGGCCGGGCAGCACGCCGGCGTCGACGAGCTGGGTCTCGTTCAACTGCGCGTGGGTGGTGGAGGCCGGGTGGATGACCAGGGTCTTGGCGTCGCCGATGTTGGCGAGGTGGCTGGCCAGATCGACCGATTCGATGAAGGTGCGCCCGGCGTCGCGGCCGCCTGTGACGCCGAAGCTGAAGACCGATCCGGGGCCCTTCGGCAGGTACTTGAGGCCGCGTTCGTAGTGCGGGTGCGCCGGCAGCCCGGCCCAGTTGACGAAGTCGATCCTGGGATCGGCGTCGAGCCATTCGGCCACCGCGCGCGCGTTGTCCACGTGCGCCTGCATGCGGAACGGCAGTGTCTCGACGCCCTGGGCCAGCAGAAACGCGGAGTGCGGGGAGAGGGCCGGCCCGATGTCGCGCAGCTGCTCGGCCCGCAGCCGGGTGAGGAAGGCGTACTCGCCGAAGTTGCCGGCCCACTCGAGGCCGCCGTAGCTGGGCACCGGTTCGCTGAACAGCGGGAATTTGTCACTGTGCCAGTCGAAGCGTCCGCTCTCGACGACGACGCCGCCGAGCGTGGTGCCGTGACCACCGAGGAACTTGGTGGCGGAGTGGATCACGATGTCGGCGCCCCACTCGATCGGCCGGGTCAGGTAGGGCGTGGCGATGGTCGAGTCGATCACCAGGGGGATCCCGGCCGCGTGGGCGACGGCGGCGAGCCCCTCGATGTCGGCGACCTCCCCGGACGGGTTGGCCACGGTCTCGGCGAAGATCAACTTGGTCTTCTCGGTGATCGCGGCGGCGTAGTCGGCCGAGTTCGCGCTGCGCACGAACGTCGTCTCGATGCCGAAGCGCCGCAGCGTCACGTCGAGCTGGGTGATCGAGCCGCCATAGAGGTTCGCGCTGGAGACGATGTGGTCGCCCGAGCCCGCGAGGCTGGCAAAGGTGATGTACTGCGCGGAGAGGCCGCTGGCGGTGGCGACGGCGCCGAGCCCGCCCTCGAGGCTGGCCACGCGCTCCTCGAAGGCCGCCACGGTCGGGTTCGACAGGCGCGAGTAGACGTTGCCGTACTTCTGCAGGGCGAAGCGGGCGGCGGCATCCTCGGTGTCATCGAAAACGAACGCGCTGGTCTGGTAGATCGGCAGGGCCCGAGCGCCGGTGACGGCGTCGGGGATGTTACCTGCGTGGATTGCCCGGGTCGTGAAACCGTACTCGCGATCTGCCATGGCCTTACGTTAGCGATGATCGGCGGGCGGCTCAGGGTGGACGCGTAACAGTACGAAACGGGTGGCGCCCGACCCGGCAGAACCCGTGCGCGCCAGTGCTGCCCGGTCGGGCAGGATAAGGGCATGGAAGAGCGCGTGGAGACGGTCGTCATCGGCGGCGGGGCAATGGGGTCGGCGACGGCCTGGCAGCTGGCGCGTCGGGGCCGGCCGGTCACCGTGCTGGAGCGGTTCATGCCCGGGCACCTCAACGGCGCCTCGCACGGCGCCTCCCGCAATTTCAACACCGCCTACGCCGAACCTACCTACGTGGCGATGCTTGCCGAGGCGCTGTCGCTCTGGCGCGAGCTGGAAGCCGAGACGCAGAGCACACTCCTGCGTCAGGTCGGCGTCGTCAATCACGGGGCGAATCCGTCGTTCGACCGAGTGGCGGCAATGCTGGCCCGGGTGGGCCTGGGCGCCGAGTTCCTCGCCCCGGAGGCCGCAGCCGAACGCTGGCCGGGCATCCGCTTCGACGGTCGGGTGCTGTTCGCCCCCGACGCCGGCCGGGTGAACGCGGATGCCGCGGTGACCGCCCTGCAGGCCGCCTTGCAGACCGCCGGGGCCGACGTGCGGCACGGCATCCGCGTGCAGCGCCTGGAGGTGCAGGGCGACGACCGGGTGCGGGTGACCCACGAGGCCGGCACGATCATCGCCCGCCGGGCCGTCGTCACGGTCGGCGCGTGGACCAGCGCCCTGCTGGCCGGGGTGATCCCGATGCCGCGCCTCACGGTGACGCAGGAGCAGCCGGCGCACTTCGCCTTGCGCGACGCCTCCCCGGCCGCCGCCGCACACGCCGAGACCGAGTGGCCCGGCTTCAACCATGCGCCCGCCTGGTCCGACCCGCGCTACGGATACTGGTACTCGCCGGTCTACGGCATGTACACGCCCGGCCAGGGGATCAAGGCCGGCTGGCACGGCGTGGGTCCCAGCACCGACCCGGATGCGCGCAGCTTCCAGCCCGAGCCCGTTCAGCTGGCTGCCCTGGCGCGCTATGTGCGCGAATGGCTGCCCGGCGCCGACCCCGACACGCTCGACCCGGTCAGTTGCACCTACACGACCACGGCCGACGAGGACTTCGTGCTCGACCGGGTGGGCCCCGTGATCGTGGGGGCCGGCTTTAGCGGCCACGGCTTCAAGTTCACGCCGACGGTCGGGCGAATCCTCGCCGACCTGACCACGGGCACCGCAGCCGCTCCGCCGCGGTTCGCCCTGAACCGGGCGCCGAACGCCGCGGCCGGGGGCTGGCTCTCCCGCCGCTGAGCGCCACCTCGCTGTTCGGCGTCGAACCAATTCGACGGAGATTCTGCTCTGAAAGCGCATTTTCGGCCTGATTGGGTGCGATTCGGGCAAAATCTCGGCTCTCCTGCTTCATCTGTGGGTGTTTCGGAGCGCCTTAACGGCCGCACGCCGCTTCCTGTCTAGGTTTCTGACTGTCTAGGAACAGAAACTCAAGGGGCAG
>NZ_SOFB01000032.1:0-3242 GCF_004402815.1 Cryobacterium sp. Hz7 | reverse complement strand
CTTAATCGATTCAAACTCATGTGATTTCAAATTTCTAAGAGCAAACGGTGAATGCCTTGGCATGTAGAGCCGAAGAAGGACGTAGTAATCTGCGATAAGCCTCGGGGAGTTGATAAACGAACTGTGATCCGAGGATTTCCGAATGGGGAAACCCCGCCAGGCCCTTTGGGTGACCTGGTGACTCCCGCCTGAATATATAGGGCGGGTAGAGGGAACGTGGGGAAGTGAAACATCTCAGTACCCACAGGAAGAGAAAACAATAGTGATTCCGTTAGTAGTGGCGAGCGAAACCGGATGAGGCTAAACCGATCATGTGTGATAGCCGGCAGGCGTTGCATGGTCGGGGTTGCGGGACTTTTCTGCTGATTCTGCCGAACAGTGAGGGTTAGAGCGTTGTATAGACGAACAGGATTGAAAGCCTGGTCATAGAGGGTGCGAACCCCGTAGTCGAAATGCAGCAATCGCCCGAAGAGTATCCCAAGTAGCACGGGGCCCGAGAAATCCCGTGTGAATCCGTCAGGACCACCTGATAAGCCTAAATACTCCTACATGACCGATAGTGAACAAGTACCGTGAGGGAAAGGTGAAAAGTACCCCGGGAGGGGAGTGAAATAGTACCTGAAACCGTTTGCTTACAAACCGTTGGAGCCAGGCTGTGCCATTCGTGGTGCGGATTTCTGGTGACAGCGTGCCTTTTGAAGAATGAGCCTGCGAGTTAGTGATATGTGGCGAGCTTAACCCGAGAGGGGAATGCGTAGCGAAAGCGAGTCTGAATAGGGCGATTCAGTCGCATGTCCTAGACCCGAAGCGAAGTGATCTATCCATGGCCAGGTTGAAGCGACGGTAAGACGTCGTGGAGGACCGAACCCACTTCAGTTGAAAATGGAGGGGATGAGCTGTGGATAGGGGTGAAAGGCCAATCAAACTTCGTGATAGCTGGTTCTCTCCGAAATGCATTTAGGTGCAGCGTTGCGTGTTTCTTGCCGGAGGTAGAGCTACTGGATGGCCGATGGGGCCTAAAAGCTTACTGACGTCAGCCAAACTCCGAATGCCGGTAAGTGAGAGCGCAGCAGTGAGACGGTGGGGGATAAGCTTCATCGTCGAGAGGGAAACAACCCAGACCACCAACTAAGGTCCCAAAGCGCGTGCTAAGTGGGAAAGGATGTGGAGTTGCACAGACAACCAGGAGGTTGGCTTAGAAGCAGCCACCCTTGAAAGAGTGCGTAATAGCTCACTGGTCAAGTGATTCCGCGCCGACAATGTAACGGGGCTCAAGCACGCCACCGAAGTTGTGGCATTGATATTTTTGGTAAGCCGCACCCTTGTGGTGTTGGTTCAGCCGTGTTGATGGGTAGGAGAGCGTCGTGTGGCCAGCGAAGCGGCGGTGTAAACCAGCCGTGGAGGCTACACGAGTGAGAATGCAGGCATGAGTAGCGAAAGACGGGTGAGAAACCCGTCCTCCGAAAGATCAAGGTTTCCAGGGCCAGGCTAATCCGCCCTGGGTAAGTCGGGACCTAAGGCGAGGCCGACAGGCGTAGTCGATGGACAACGGGTTTATATTCCCGTACTGGCGAAAAACCGCCCAAACTAATCCAGTAATGCTAAGCATCTGAATCCTCTAGATGGATCCCTTCGGGGTGAAGCGTGGGGCCTAGCGTGCGACCCTATGCTGGTGCGGTTAGCGTATTAACAGGTGTGACGCAGGAAGGTAGCTGAGCCGGGCGATGGTTGTCCCGGTCTAAGGATGTAGGCCGAGAGATAGGCAAATCCGTCTCTCATGAAGGTTGAGACCCGATGGGTAGTCCTCACGGACGAAATCAGTGATCCTATGCTGCCAAGAAAAGCATCGACGCGAGGTTTTAGTCACCCGTACCCCAAACCGACTCAGGTGATCAGGTAGAGAATACTAAGGAGATCGAGAGAATCGTGGTTAAGGAACTCGGCAAAATGCCCCCGTAACTTCGGGAGAAGGGGGGCCTGAGGCGTGAAGGGATTTACTCCTGGAGCGTTCGAAGGCCGCAGAGACCAGTGGGAAGCGACTGTTTACTAAAAACACAGGTCCGTGCCAAGTCGCAAGACGATGTATACGGACTGACGCCTGCCCGGTGCTGGAAGGTTAAGAGGAACGGTTAGCCGCAAGGCGAAGCTGAGAATTTAAGCCCCAGTAAACGGCGGTGGTAACTATAACCATCCTAAGGTAGCGAAATTCCTTGTCGGGTAAGTTCCGACCTGCACGAATGGCGTAACGACTTCCCAGCTGTCTCAACCGCGAACTCGGCGAAATTGCATTACGAGTAAAGATGCTCGTTACGCGCAGCAGGACGGAAAGACCCCGTGACCTTTACTACAGCTTGGTATTGGTGTTCGGTGTGGCTTGTGTAGGATAGGTGGGAGACTGTGAAGCTTGGACGCTAGTTCAGGTGGAGTCAACGTTGAAATACCACTCTGGTCATATTGGATATCTAACTTCGAACCGTGATCCGGTTCAGGGACAGTGCCTGGTGGGTAGTTTAACTGGGGCGGTTGCCTCCTAAAAAGTAACGGAGGCGCCCAAAGGTTCCCTCAACCTGGTTGGCAATCAGGTGTCGAGTGTAAGTGCACAAGGGAGCTTGACTGTGAGACTGACAAGTCGAGCAGGGACGAAAGTCGGGACTAGTGATCCGGCAGTGGCTTGTGGAAGCGCTGTCGCTCAACGGATAAAAGGTACCTCGGGGATAACAGGCTGATCTTGCCCAAGAGTCCATATCGACGGCATGGTTTGGCACCTCGATGTCGGCTCGTCGCATCCTGGGGCTGGAGTAGGTCCCAAGGGTTGGGCTGTTCGCCCATTAAAGCGGTACGCGAGCTGGGTTTAGAACGTCGTGAGACAGTTCGGTCCCTATCCGCTGCGCGCGCAGGAAATTTGAGAAGATCTATCCCTAGTACGAGAGGACCGGGATGGACGAACCTCTGGTGTGTCAGTTGTTCCGCCAGGAGCACCGCTGATTAGCTACGTTCGGAACGGATAACCGCTGAAAGCATCTAAGCGGGAAGCCGGCTTCGAGATGAGATTTCCATCCCTTCGGGGGAGAGGCTCGCAGCTAGACTACTGCGTTGATAGGCCGGATGTGGAAGAGGGGACTAAAGACCCTCGGAGCTGACCGGTACTAATAAGCCAATAATTTGATAACACACCAGTTTGAATAAGCTGCAAGCGTCCACTATGTGGTTCTCGATGTACGGTCGAGAACAACGCCCCACGG
>NZ_SOFB01000047.1:0-3138 GCF_004402815.1 Cryobacterium sp. Hz7 | reverse complement strand
CCGGTGCCGCCGGGTGAACGCTGGGCCGGGTCCCCGGCCGCCCGCATGGGCGCCGCCCGCGGCTCGTGGCCGGCCGAGCGCCCGCCGCGCGGGACCCGCTGGCTGACCGCCTTCGCGACCGGGGCCATCGCCATGACGGCCCTGCCCGCGATCGCGGTGCTCGTCGGCGCGCTCATCGTCGGGGCGTCCATCGGCGACGCTGCGACCCTGGCCGACGCGGCCGGGCGGGCCGCCCTGGCCACCCCGCTCGCGGTCGTGGCAGCCGGGCTGGTCTACGCGCTGCTGGTGCTCGGCTCCGTTCGGCTGCTCGGTGAGGGCCTGCGGGAGGGGTACTACCCCGTGCGCAGCCGGATCGGCTGGCAGGTCTGGATGACCGAGCGAATCCTCGACGGCGCCCGAACGCTCCTGTTCCCGATCTACGCGAGCCTGCTCACCCCGATCTGGCTGCGCCTGCTCGGCGCTAAGGTGGGCGCCGGCGTGGAAGCCTCCACCGTGCTTCTCATCCCCGCCCTGACGACCATCGCCCCGGCCGCGTTTCTCGCCGACGACACCATGGTCGCCTGCTATGAACTCGGCGGCGGCTGGCTGCACATCGGGCCGGCCAAGATCGGCCGCCGGGCGTTCCTCGGCAACAGCGGCATGGCGGGCGCGGGCCGCACGGTGCCGCGCAACGGGCTCGTCGCGGTGCTCTCCTCCACGCCGCGCAAGGCGAAACGCGGGTCGTCCTGGCTGGGCAACCCGCCCGAACGGCTGCGCCGCACAGTGACGGATGTTGACGAGGCCCGCACCTTCCACCCACCGGCCCGGCTCGTCACCTGGCGGGCGCTGTGGGAGATGCTCCGGATCATGCCGGTCATCGTCACGGTCCTGATCGCCCTCGGCGTGCTCGTCGCCCTTGATGCGCTCTGGCTCACGATCGGCCTGGGGTGGACGATCGCGCTCTCGGGTCTGGTGCTGCTGGCCGCGGGGGCCGTCGCCGCCCTGGTGACCACGGCCGCGAAGTGGTTGCTGGTGGGCCGGATCGACGCTACGGAACATCCGCTCTGGTCGTCGTTCATCTGGCGCAACGAGGTGTCGGACAGCTTCGTCGAGATGGTCGCCCGACCCTGGTTCGCGGCGAAGGCGGCCGGCACGCCGGCGCTCGCCGTGTGGCTTCGCACTCTCGGCGCGCACATCGGGTACGGCGTGTGGTGCGAGACCTACTGGCTGCCGGAGGCGGACCTGGTGAGCATCAAAGACGGTGCGACCGTGAACCGGGGCTGCGTGGTGCAGACGCACCTGTTCCACGACCGCATCATGCAATTGGACCGGGTCACCCTGGCGGCGGGCGCCACGCTCGGGCCGCACAGCGTGATTCTGCCGGCGGCCGACATCGAGGAGGGCGCCACTGTGGGGCCTGCCTCGCTGGTGATGCGCGGGGAACGCGTGCCGGCCGGGTCGGTATGGTCGGGCAACCCCATTTCGCCGTGGCGCAGTCTGCCATGGTGGACTTGACGCCCACCATGCCTCGCACCCCACCGCCCTCAGGCCCCGCTCAGAGCCCGGCCAAGCGCCTCACCCCGCTGCCGCCCAGATCCGCGCTCGGCCCGGCCGGCGTTCGAGGGGCCGCTCCCACCCACGGCGCCGCCACCGCGGGCGACCCGTACCTGCCGGGCAACGGAAACGGCGGTTACCTCGCCCTGCACTACGACCTGAACCTCGACTACCGGGTGACCACCAACCAGTTGCGGGCCACAGCCACCGTGCAGGCCCGGGCATCGATGAGGCTGGACCGGTTCAGCCTCGACTTCGATGGTCTCACTGTGGACCGGGTCACCGTCGACGGGGTGCGGGCGTTGAAGGTGAGCCAGAGCGCGCGCAAGCTCACCATCACGGTGGTGGCGACGATCGAGGCCGGGGCTCTGTTCGAGGTGATCGTGCGGTATCGCGGCGCGCCGCATCCGTTGAAGAGCATCTGGGGCGAGGTCGGCTGGGAGGAACTCGACGACGGCGTGCTCGTGGCCGGCCAGCCGACCGGGTCGGCGTCGTGGTTCCCCTGCAACGACCACCCCAGCAACAAGGCCTCGTTCCGCATCCGGGTCAGCTGCGAGGACCCCTACACGGTCGTGGCGAACGGTACGCTGATCGCGCGCACGACGCGGTCTGGCCGCACCAGCTGGACCTACGAGGTGAAGGAGCCGATGGCTACTTACCTGGCCACGGTGCTGATCGGCCGTTACCGGCGCACCGACGCCACCGCCGCCCCGGTGGCCCAACGCATCTTCTTCCCGGCAAACCTCGCCCGCGAGGTGGCGGTGGACTTCGCCCGACTTCCGGAGATGATCTCCCTCTTCGCCGACCGCTTCGGTCCCTACCCGTTCGACGCCTACTCGGTCGTTGTCACCGACGACGAGCTGGAGATCCCGCTCGAGGCCCACGGCCTCGCCATTTTCGGTCGCAACCACGTCGACGGTGCGCACGGCAGCGACCGGCTGATCGCCCACGAACTGGCCCACCAGTGGTTCGGCAACAGCCTGACCGTCGTGCGGTGGCAGGATATCTGGCTGCACGAGGGGTTCGCCTGCTACGCCGAGTGGCTGTGGGCGGAGGCCGGCGGTGGACCAACGGCCGATGCGAGTGCCGCCGTGCACCGGACCGAGATCGAGGCCCTGCCGCGGGACATCGTCGTCGGCGAGCCGGGGCCGCACGACATGTTTGACGACCGGGTCTACAAGCGCGGCGCCCTGGCCCTGCACGCGGTGCGCCGGTCGCTCGGCGACGACGCCTTCTTCGGCGCCGTGCGCGCCTACACGCGGGCGCGCCGCCACGGTTCCATCACTACCGAGGACCTTGTGGAGTTCCTTTCCGTGCACACCGATAGCGGTGAAATTCGCCGGATCGTCGACCGCTGGATCTATCGGAGCGCCCTGCCCAAGCTCTAGGCGAGGTTGGCTGGTCCAGCCGACCGACCCTCCCGCCCGGCGTCGAACCGATACGACGGAGATTCTCTCGAATGAGAGTCATTTTCCGGTTTTTGAGCCCCTTTCGGCCAGAATCTCGGCTCTCCTGCTGCTTCTGTGGGTTAAACCCGGCCGGGGAGCACTGGTTTGTGGCCGCCGAGGCTGAGCATGGCGAGGGCGATGAGGGCGTCGGGTGATT
>NZ_SOFB01000029.1:0-2125 GCF_004402815.1 Cryobacterium sp. Hz7 | reverse complement strand
TCCGATAGCTCGCGCATTGAAGGTCCGTCTCTCGACACCTAGAAGACTTAGGTCCAACACATACGTCTGCGTCGGACAAGCGTTCTCCATGTCTCGTGTTTTCCACCCGTTTCGATGATCGTTCCGCTCCCGGTTATTGGACGCGCTGTTCATATCGATGTTCAGGTTTTCAGTGGTGGAATGGCGAGCGCTTGGGTCGTTCATTTCACGGCGATCACGGCCGGGCGCCGCTCCATGTGCCGCCAAGCTCCTCCGGTCAGTGGACTCAGCGTGACGAGCGTGTAGACGACCGCGACGATTCCGAAGGCGAGCGACAGGCCGATCGTGTCGGCGGCGATGCCGCCGAGCAGGGCGCCGAACGGCACACCCGCCCAGGCACCGGCGTTGATTAGGCCGAACACCCTGCCGCGCATGTGTTCGGGTACGCGTTCGAGTTCCACCGTGCCGAGAATTGGGTTGATCGCCCCAGCAGCCAGGCCCGAGAGCACGGTCATTGCGACGAGCACGGGCAGCGGCGCACCGATAGCGAAGGCAGCGCTCGACGGGCCGCCAGCCAAGGCGAAGCAAACCGCCAGGGTCACGCGGCGGGGCACCCGGTGAGCGACGAATCCGAAGGCCACGTTGCCCACCAGAGCGCAACCGCCCATGACCGCCACCAGCAGACCCAGAGCGGCCGCGCCTCCCAGACGATCGTTCGCGTAGAGGGGCATCAGGGTCGAGCCGCGGGCGGCGTCGAGCAGGTTCGTGACCAATACGAGGCCGACGACCAAACGCATCAACGGGTCGTGGATGACGAAGCGGAATCCTTCAGCCAGGTCGGCCCAATAGGAGGAACGGGGAGCGCTGTCGCTGCTGTCGCCGCTCAGCCTGACGGTGGCAGGGACGGCTGCCACGAACGCCCAGGTCAGCAGTGCTGAGACCGCGAACGTTGCCGCGTTGACGAAGAGGGCTGCGATCGGCCCCAGGAGCGCGACGAGCAGGCCGGCGATCGAGGCGCCGACCAGCTTGGCGAAGCGCTCAGAGCCGTCGAGGAGCCCGACACTCTGCTCGATCCGCACGCCGGCCCTTACCGTCAGCCCGGGCAGCATGACGCGGCGGGCGGTCTGTCCCGGGGTGTCGAGTAGTCCGCCCGCGAATACCAGGATGAGAAGGGCCCAGAATGGCAGCCCGACGGTCAGCGCCAGTACCGGCATGGCCAGCACGGTGGCACCGCTCACGAGGTCCGCAACGATCGCCGCTCGGCGGTGACCCACCCGGTCCACGACAACCCCGCCGAGCGCCCCGCCGACCACAACCGGGGCGGTAGCGAAGAATGCCGCGATTCCCACCTCGACGCCCGACCCGCCGAGGCCGAGGACGTAGAAGGGGATGGCGAACGCTGTGATCACGTTGCCCGTTTGCGAGATCGCGTGGGCAGCCAGCAGGGCCGAGAGGGCGCCGGTTGCGCGGCGGTCGCGAGGCAGCGCCTCGTTCATGTTCTTGCTCATCGGCGGTCTGACTCAGGGACGGCGATAGGCCTGGTAGACGAGCACCACAGGCTCGGCGCCGTCGGCCGTCGCCGGGTCGTGGGCGGCGCTCGCGTCGACCCACCGGGTGACCAGGGCTTCGAGCTCGGTCCGCATGGTGCCCATCTCCTCGACCGTTAGACGCAGGCTGCGATCCCCGCTCGCGCCTGCCGCGACCCACTCACGAGGCAGGGCAGGTGTCGCGTCGATGTAGTCGGTGAACCGGGCGGCGTAGGCCTGAGCAATGGACTTCTGCAGAACAGAAGACGCCGCGAGCTTGTCGGGGTCGTCGAGCAGATCGGCGGGCTCCCAGCTGGTCAGTAGGGTCGTGGCCTTCCACCAACGTTCGCGGTGGTCGGTGCTCTGAGCCTCGGCGGGCTCGATCAGGGCGATGGAGGCAAGCTTGCCGAGATGGTAGCTGATGGTACCGGGAGCCTCATCAACGACGTCGCCCAGCTGGGCTGCGGTCAACGGGCCGCGTTCGCGAAGCAGGCCGAGCAGACGCAACCGGGTCGGATGCGCGAGGACCCGCATGGATGCAGCCGAGCTGAGCGTGGTGCGTGAAGCGTCGCGGGGGGACATACCGCTGACCCTATAAGAACAACAGTCATTGCGCAATG
>NZ_SOFB01000051.1:0-1735 GCF_004402815.1 Cryobacterium sp. Hz7 | reverse complement strand
CGTAGGGCTCCTTTCTAGGGGGTACCGCGGAAGAGATTCCTTTGGAAAACATTTAAACAACAAAGCAAGTCAGTAATGATTTGTTCTGTCAGTTTCAAACTTGCAGATTGTTCGCCTATTCCGGTGGCTTTCTGCACTAGATGTGCCGGTCACTTCGGTGGTCGTGCAGTCAAACATTTACGGAGAGTTTGATCCTGGCTCAGGACGAACGCTGGCGGCGTGCTTAACACATGCAAGTCGAACGGTGATGAGGAGCTTGCTTCTCTGATCAGTGGCGAACGGGTGAGTAACACGTGAGCAATCTGCCCTTGACTCTGGGATAAGCGTTGGAAACGACGTCTAATACCGGATACGACCTTGGAAGGCATCTTCTGGGGTGGAAAGAATTTTGGTCAAGGATGAGCTCGCGGCCTATCAGCTAGTTGGTGAGGTAATGGCTCACCAAGGCGACGACGGGTAGCCGGCCTGAGAGGGTGACCGGCCACACTGGGACTGAGACACGGCCCAGACTCCTACGGGAGGCAGCAGTGGGGAATATTGCACAATGGGCGAAAGCCTGATGCAGCAACGCCGCGTGAGGGACGACGGCCTTCGGGTTGTAAACCTCTTTTAGTAGGGAAGAAGCGTAAAAGTGACGGTACCTGCAGAAAAAGCACCGGCTAACTACGTGCCAGCAGCCGCGGTAATACGTAGGGTGCAAGCGTTGTCCGGAATTATTGGGCGTAAAGAGCTCGTAGGCGGTTTGTCGCGTCTGCTGTGAAAACCCGAGGCTCAACCTCGGGCCTGCAGTGGGTACGGGCAGACTAGAGTGCGGTAGGGGAGATTGGAATTCCTGGTGTAGCGGTGGAATGCGCAGATATCAGGAGGAACACCAATGGCGAAGGCAGATCTCTGGGCCGTAACTGACGCTGAGGAGCGAAAGCATGGGGAGCGAACAGGATTAGATACCCTGGTAGTCCATGCCGTAAACGTTGGGAACTAGATGTGGGGACCATTCCACGGTCTCCGTGTCGCAGCTAACGCATTAAGTTCCCCGCCTGGGGAGTACGGCCGCAAGGCTAAAACTCAAAGGAATTGACGGGGGCCCGCACAAGCGGCGGAGCATGCGGATTAATTCGATGCAACGCGAAGAACCTTACCAAGGCTTGACATATAGAGGAAACGGTTGGAAACAGTCGCCCCGCAAGGTCTCTATACAGGTGGTGCATGGTTGTCGTCAGCTCGTGTCGTGAGATGTTGGGTTAAGTCCCGCAACGAGCGCAACCCTCGTCCTATGTTGCCAGCACGTAATGGTGGGAACTCATGGGATACTGCCGGGGTCAACTCGGAGGAAGGTGGGGATGACGTCAAATCATCATGCCCCTTATGTCTTGGGCTTCACGCATGCTACAATGGCCGGTACAAAGGGCTGCAATACCGCAAGGTGGAGCGAATCCCAAAAAGCCGGTCTCAGTTCGGATTGAGGTCTGCAACTCGACCTCATGAAGTCGGAGTCGCTAGTAATCGCAGATCAGCAACGCTGCGGTGAATACGTTCCCGGGCCTTGTACACACCGCCCGTCAAGTCATGAAAGTCGGTAACACCCGAAGCCAGTGGCCTAACCCGCAAGGGGAGGAGCTGTCGAAGGTGGGATCGGTGATTAGGACTAAGTCGTAACAAGGTAGCCGTACCGGAAGGTGCGGCTGGATCACCTCCTTTCTAAGGAGCACAGCACCTCTCCTCTGTATACAGGGAG
>NZ_SOFB01000034.1:0-1414 GCF_004402815.1 Cryobacterium sp. Hz7 | reverse complement strand
GGTTGCGTCCAATAGCGTGGTGTAACCCCCGGCCCTGATGGGCGTGTTGCACCGATGTAAGGCGGCCACCGCGTGATTCTTGGAAAGACCGATCAAGTCTTTTCCGAAGGAGTACACGCGATGACCGCACCCCATTTTATTGACCCTGCCCGTTTCCTGTCCGAACAACTCGAGCAAGCCTCGCCGGACTTGATGCGGCAGATGCTGACCACGTTCATCAACGCGCTGATGAGCGCCGAAGCGGAAGCCGTCTGCGGCGCCGAATACGGCCAAGTCTCCGCCGACCGGGTCAACTCCCGCAACGGCTACCGGCACCGGGATTTCGACACCCGCACCGGCACCCTCGACGTCGCGATCCCGAAGCTGCGCACCGGCACCTACTTCCCGGACTGGCTCCTCGAGCGCCGCCGCCGCGCCGAGGCCGCCCTGACCAGCGTCGTGGCGACCTGCTACCTGCTCGGGGTGTCGACGAGGCGGATGGAGAAACTCGTCGAGTCCCTCGGCATCACTCGCCTCTCGAAGTCGCAGGTGTCGATCATGGCCAAGGACCTCGACGAACAGGTCGAGCAGTTCCGCACCCGGCCCCTCGACGCCGGCCCTTACACGTTCGTGGCCGCCGACGCCCTGGTGCTGAAGGTGCGCGA
Source organism: Cryobacterium sp. Hz7 (assembly GCF_004402815.1). Lineage (NCBI taxonomy): Bacteria > Bacillati > Actinomycetota > Actinomycetes > Micrococcales > Microbacteriaceae > Cryobacterium > Cryobacterium sp. Hz7. Next base: position 770 of record NZ_SOFB01000034.1, on the reverse strand, counting down.
GGGCGGCCGTGTCGCCAACGTCCACGCGCTCCTCGCGACGGGCGTGAACAAGGACGGGCACCGCGAGATCCTGGGCCTGCAGGTCACCAGCGCCGAAGACGGCGCCGGCTGGCTCGGCTTCTTCCGCGACCTGACCGCCCGCGGCCTCACCGGCGTGAAACTCGTCACGAGCGACGCTCACGCCGGCCTCGTGGCCGCCATCGGGGCGACCCTGCCCGGCGCGACTTGGCAGCGCTGTCGCACCCACTACGCCGCGAACCTGATGTCCGCGACCCCGAAGACCAGCTGGCCGTGGGTGAAGACCCTGCTCCACTCCGTCTACGACCAGCCCGACGCGGACGCCGTCCACGCCCAGTTCGACCGGGTCCTGAACGCACTGGAGGAGAAGCTCCCCGCGGTCGCCACCCACCTCGAGGCGGCCCGGGCGGACGTGCTCGCCTTCACCGGCTTCCCGAAGGAGATCTGGCGTCAGCTCTGGTCCAACAACCCCCAGGAACGTCTCAACCGCGAGATCCGCCGCCGCACCGACGTCGTGGGGATCTTCCCCGACCGCGGCTCCCTGATCCGGCTCGTCGGCGCGGTCCTGGCCGAACAACACGACGAATGGATCGAGGGCCGCCGCTACCTCGGCCTCGACGTCCTCAGCCGCTCACGCCTCACCCTCGTCCCGACCGAGAAGGAGGAACCCGCAACCGAACTCGGCGCCCTCAGCGCCTAGAAATCCAAGAATCACGCGGCAGACGCGTTACACCACACATTTGGACTTGACC
>NZ_SOFB01000054.1:0-1063 GCF_004402815.1 Cryobacterium sp. Hz7 | reverse complement strand
TGATCGTTGCACTGACCCTGCTGGGGATGTTGCCGATGTACCGGCGGGTGGCGAAGGAGAGCCCGCACGGCCAGGGTTCGGTGGCGATGCTCGAGCGGCTCCTCCCGTTCTGGAAGGGCAAGTTCTTCGTGCTGGTACTTCTGGGCTTCGTCGCAACGTCCTGGATCATCACGATCACCCTGTCGTCGGCGGATGCCACGGTCCACCTTCTTGAGAACCCATATGCGCCCAGCTTCCTCGAGGGGCATGCCGTGACGATCACGATCGTCCTGCTCCTCACCCTCGGCGGCGTCTTCCTTCTCGGTTTCAGCGAAGCCGTGGCGGTTGCCATCCCGCTGGTGGCGGTGTATCTCACCCTGAATGCCGTCGTCATCGGCGTCGGCCTCTACGACGTCCTCACGGATCCAGCCGCTCTCGCCGGATGGACAGACGCCCTCACCTCCCGCGGCGGGGGGTTCGGTGATCTTCTCGGTCCCGCCATCATCGCTTTCCCGCTGCTCGTGTTGGGTCTGTCCGGATTCGAGACCGGGGTGAGCATGATGCCCCTGGTTGCCTCGGCAGGGAAAACCACCGAGGAGCGCCTGGCTTCACGCATCCGCAACACCCGCAAGCTCCTGACCGCGGCGGCCCTGATCATGAGCGCCTACCTCCTCTCGAGCACCTTCGTCACCACCCTCCTCATCCCCGAGGAAGCTTTCGAAGACGGCGGCGAAGCCAGCGGCCGCGCACTGGCGTACCTGGCCCACGAACTCGTCGGAAACACCTTCGGCACCGTCTACGACGTCAGCAGCATCCTCATCCTGTGGTTCGCGGGGGCGTCCGCCATGGCCGGCCTGATCAACATCGTCCCGCGCTACCTACCGTCCTACGGCATGGCCCCCGAGTGGAGCCGCGCCGTACGCCCCGTGGTCCTCGTCTACACCGGCATCAGCATCGTGATCACGATTGGCTTCAACGCCGACGTCAACGCGCAGGCCGGCGCCTACGCCACCGGCATCCTGGCCATGATGGTGTCCGGCGCCATCGCCGTCACGATCTCGGCGATCCGACGCCACCAGCGCCG
>NZ_SOFB01000043.1:0-1025 GCF_004402815.1 Cryobacterium sp. Hz7 | reverse complement strand
GCGGTGGTCGAGATTGTTGTAAAGAAGAATGCCCGCGTTCGCTACACGACTATCCAGAACTGGTCCACGAACGTCTACAACCTGGTCACGAAGCGTGCGACGGCTGCGGAGGGTGCCACGATGGAGTGGATCGACGGCAATATCGGTTCCAAGGTCACGATGAAGTACCCGTCGATTTATCTGATGGGTGAGCACGCTAAGGGGGAGACCCTGTCGGTGGCGTTCGCGGGTCCCGGTCAGCATCAGGATGCGGGCGCGAAGATGATCCACATGGCGCCGTATACGCAGTCTTCGATCGTGTCGAAGTCCATTGCCCGGGGTGGTGGCCGGTCTGGTTACCGCGGTGAGGTGCGGGTGGATGCCACGGCGCACCACTCCGCGAACACGGTGCGCTGTGACGCGTTGCTGGTGGACACGAAATCGCGTTCGGACACGTATCCATCGATCGATATCCGGGTCGATGATGTGCAGTTGGGCCATGAGGCCACGGTGTCGCGGGTCAGCGAGGAGCAGCTGTTCTACTTGATGAGCCGGGGGATGCCCGAAGATGAGGCGATGGCCATGATCGTGCGCGGCTTCATCGAGCCGATTGCCCGGGAGCTGCCGATGGAGTACGCCCTTGAACTCAACAAGCTCATTGAAATGGGCATGGAAGGATCCGTCGGCTAAATGTCCGCCGTCTCTGCACAACTCAATTCCCCACCAACCACCCCGGCATCCACAACGGATGCCATGCCTACTGCGGAGCAGCACGGCATCAAGGAGCACTCGGACGGCCGTTTCGGTTATGTGCCGGTGCAGACCCGGTCGGACCGGTTCGCGAGCGTGAACGTGGCCGACTTCGGTCCCGTCACGGGTCGTGAAGCGGTCTGGAAGCTATCGCCGGTGAAGAAGTTCACCGACCTGACCGCGGGTGTGCTCGACGGGTCGGAGTACCCGGTCGAGTCTTCACGCGTCGCCGGGGTCAGCGTCGCCTGGGTCGATCGCACCGACCCGCGGATCGGTTCGGCCGGGGCGCCCGAGGA
>NZ_SOFB01000041.1:0-1023 GCF_004402815.1 Cryobacterium sp. Hz7 | reverse complement strand
CGGGAGTTCGTCAGCGAACTGGCCTGCACGATCCGGGTGCCGCGCCGCACGGCTGAGAACCTGATCGCGGAGAGCCGCGCCTTGGCCGGCGAGCTCCCGGCCACCCGGGCCGCGCTCGAGGCCGGCGAGATCAGTTACCAGCACGCGAAGGTGGTGATCAATCAGGCCTGGTCGGTTCCCGACGAGGCCAAGGCGGCGTTCGAGGTGGAGGTTCTGCGGTCGGCGGGCACGGTGACGGCGTCGAAGCTGAAGTATCGGGCCCGGCTGCTCCGGGAGCGCCTGCATCCGGAGACGATCCGGGCCCGGCACCAGAAGTCCGTGCGCGACCGGGCCGTGTTCTTCGAGCCCGAGCCCGATGGTATGGCGTCGCTGACCCTGTACGACAGTGCGGAGAAGGTGGCCGGTGCCTACGAGCGGGTGATGCTCGCAGCGTTGAGTCTGCAGGGGCCGGAGGAGGTGCGCACCCTGATGCAGCTCAAGGCGGACGTGTTCGCCGACATCATCCTCGATGGGGTCACCCCGTCCGGCCTCGGCAAGGGCATCCGGGGTGCGGTCAATGTGACCGTGCCGGTGCTGACTCTGATGGGTCTCGGTGAGGAGCCGGGGTTCTTGGAGGGGTATGGTCCGATCGACCCGGACACGGCCCGGCAGATCGCGGCCGGGGCGCCGAGTTTCACCCGGATCCTGGTGCACCCGGAGACGGGGGCGGTGCTGTCGGTAGGCCGGGACCGGTACGCGGTCCCGGAAGACCTGAAACGGTTCCTCCGGGTGCGAGACAAAACCTGCCGGTTTCCGGGCTGCAACCGGTCGGCGGCGCATTGCGACCTGGACCATTCCCTGGATTGGCAGTTCGAGGGCCTGACCGCGCACGACAACCTCGCGCATCTGTGTCCGGCGTGTCATGCGTTGAAGAGCGAGACCGGGTGGCGGGTGTTGCACCTCGGTGACGGCACGCTTGAGTGGACGTCGCCGACCGGGCGCACGTTCGTGAGTGAGCCGGCCACGGTCATCCGCTCGGCGTCG